>CALJFV010000058.1 GCA_938074515.1 uncultured Flavobacteriaceae bacterium | reverse complement strand
AAAGTATATTTGTCAAAATTTATTCGATATGAAGAAAGGATTGTTGTTAGTTTTTTCGATGCTGATGCTGGTGCAAAACGCAATTGCACAAGATGAGATTCCGCCGCAACCAATCACGACTGGGGTGCCATTTTTACTCATTGCTGCTGACGCACGAGCAGGCGGTATGGGAGATATCGGTGTAGCCACTTCGGCCGACGCCTTTTCGCAGCAATGGAACCCTTCAAAATACGCGTTTTCTATTGCAGAATCCGGCTTTGGAGTAACCTATACGCCTTATTTAAGCAGCCTTGTCAATGACATTTTCTTGGGGAACTTAACTTATTTTAACCGAATCAATGAGCGCAGTGCATTTGCGGGTAGTTTTAGATATTTCAGTTTGGGAGAAATTGAACTTCGCGACACTTTTGATCAGGAGCCACTGATCCAAAGCCCAAACGAGTTCACCTTTGATTTGACTTATGCCTTGCGTTTGAGTGATCGCTTTTCTATGGCCGTTACGGGGCGTTATTTGCGTTCCGACCTGAAGATTCAAGCCTCTACTGAGGATGCTTCTGCGGCGAATTCTTTTGCTGTGGATATCTCGGGTTACTACCAAAGTGAGGAAGTTGCCTTTACTGATTTTAACGGTCGCTGGCGCGGTGGCTTTAACATCTCTAATATCGGTCCGAAAATCAAATACGACGAGGTGGGACAAGAAAACTTCTTGCCTACAAAGCTCGGCTTAGGAGGAGGTTTTGATTTTATTTTGGATCAGTACAATACCATTGGGGCTAATTTGGAATTGAATAAACTTTTAGTCCCTACCCCTAAGGATTTTAATGGAGACGGTGTTTTAGATGCTGAGGACGCTGATGAATACAATAGTATTGGTTTTATTTCAGGAATGTTTTCGTCATTAGGGGATGCTCCTGGGGGTTTCAGTGAGGAGCTCAGTGAGTTTACTTGGGCCTTGGGTGTAGAATATTGGTACCAGGATGTTTTTGCTCTGAGAACAGGGTATTTTAACGAAAGTGAAGACAAAGGATCGCGTAAGTTCTTGTCCTTAGGCGCAGGGTTTAAATACACCTCAATTAATATAGACCTGTCCTACTTGTTTTCGACCTCTCGAGTGCGTAGTCCACTTGAGGGAACTCTGCGCTTTGGCTTGACCTTTAACTTAGGCGATACCTACACCGAATACTAACACAGGAATCTCGATCAAAAACACTTAATACGCGTCGACTGGTCGGCTCGTTATATAATATCAAAGACGTCAATTTGGCGTCTTTTTTTTGCCCAATTTGGGTTTTGTATAAAGTCAGAATAACGTATTTTTGCGCTGCATTGCGCGCGCGCGAAATCAAATCTTGTGATACGATGAAGAAAATTACCAAACAAACCTACCTGAAGTGGTATGAGGACATGTTGTTCTGGAGAAAGTTTGAAGATAAACTGGCTCAGGTTTATATCAATCAAAAAGTCCGCGGATTCTTGCACCTTTATAACGGTCAGGAAGCAGTTTTGGCTGGTGCCTTGCACGCTATGGACTTGACCAAAGATAAGATGATCACTGCGTACCGTTGTCACGTCCAGCCTATCGGTATGGGAGTCGACCCTAAACGCGTTATGGCAGAGTTGTATGGTAAGGGTACCGGTACGTCTCAAGGACTCGGTGGCTCGATGCATATCTTCTCCAAAGAACACCGTTTCTATGGTGGGCACGGAATTGTAGGGGGACAAATCCCTTTGGGTGCCGGACTCGCGTTTGCAGACAAATATCAAAATAATGATGCGGTGACCCTGACCTTTATGGGGGATGGAGCAACACGTCAAGGGGCGCTACACGAAACATTTAACTTGGCCATGTTATGGAATTTGCCCGTAGTGTTTTGTGTCGAAAATAATGGTTATGCTATGGGAACTTCTGTAACGCGTACGGCCAATCACTCAGAAATTTGGAAACTCGGTTTAGGTTATGATATGCCTTGTCGTCCGGTCGATGGAATGAAGCCAGAGATGGTGGCCAAAGAATTAGATGAGGCGATATCAAGAGCCCGTAAGGGAGGGGGGCCAACTTTCCTAGAAATCCGGACTTATCGTTATCGCGGCCACTCGATGAGTGACGCGCAGCGCTATCGTACAAAAGAAGAGGTGCACAAAATGCAAGATTTAGATCCAATCATGCATGTTTTGGATCATATATATCAAAACAAATGGGCTTCTGAAAAACAAATTGCAGAAATTGATCAAAGGGTAAAGGATAGAGTTGCAGAATGTGAGCAGTTCGCTGAGGATTCTCCCTATCCAGAAAAAAGCGTAATGTACGATACCGTATATCAGCAAGAGGATTATCCATTTTTACCCCATAAAATTTAAGCTATGGCTGAAATTATCACAATGCCGCGCCTGAGTGACACCATGGAAGAAGGGACCGTGGCCACTTGGTTGAAAAATGTAGGAGACACGATTAAAGAAGGGGACATCCTTGCTGAGATTGAAACCGATAAGGCGACCATGGAGTTTGAGTCCTTTTATGAAGGAACGTTGCTATATATTGGGGTCGCTCAAGGTCAAACTGCTGAGGTTGATACACTCTTGGCCATAATTGGCGCCCCAGGTGAAGATATTTCTGGCCTTTTGACGGGATCAGGCGCTGTATCGAATCCTGCATTGCCTGCAACTGAATCGACACCGCAAGCGCCGGAAAAAGTTGAGTTAACGGCTGTTGAGGCAACTGCCAACAGTCAGAGTACCCCCAGTTCAAGCACTGCTTTACCAGAAGGGGTCTCGATTATCACCATGCCGCGACTCAGTGATACTATGGAAGAAGGTACCGTAGCCCGTTGGTTGAAGAAGGAGGGCGATGTGGTCACTGAAGGAGATATTTTAGCCGAAATCGAGACCGATAAAGCCACCATGGAGTTTGAATCATTCTACAGTGGAACACTACTTAAAATTGGCATCCAAGAAGGGTCCTCTGCCAAGGTAGACGCCTTATTGGCTGTACTTGGTCCAGCGGGGACCGATTTATCAGGAGTTAAATTAGAGCAAACTGCTCCATCAGTTACAAATACCCAAGAGGCTCCTTCGGATAAGCCTAATGCTCAGGCCGAGCCATCCCCACCTGTTTCGGTAAATAATGTGGCCGCCTCAAGCGGAAATACAGGGGACGTAGCGGCCTCAAGTTCGGCGAGTACGATGACTCAATCTGCAGCGTCAGGGGTAACTTTAGATCAAGGGCGTCGCTTTGTGAGCCCCTTGGCGAGAAAGTTGGCTGAAGAAAAAGGCATTAATCTTTCTCAAGTGACTGGGACCGGAGAACATGGTCGCATCGTCAAGAGAGATATCGAACACTTCGTTCCTGCTGCTGCAGGGGCGCCTGTATTTCAAAGTGTGGGTACCGAGGTATTCGAATCCTTACCGAATTCTCAGATGCGCAAGACGATTGCCAAGCGTTTAGGGGAATCAAAATTTACGGCACCACATTATTATTTAACCGTAGAGCTCGATATGGATCATGCCATGGCGGCTCGTACCGCAATTAATGCTCAAGATGGGGTTAAGATTTCTTTCAATGATATGGTGGTCAAGGCTTGTGCTATGGCCTTGCGTTTGCACCCAAAAGTAAACAGCCAATGGCATCAGCAAGAGACTCGAATTGCCAAACATATTCATATGGGTGTGGCCGTAGCAGTAGAAGATGGTTTGGTCGTTCCTGTTCTGAAATTTGCGGATCAAATGAGTTTTACCCAAATTGGTGCCGCGGTAAAAGATTTGGCAGGAAAAGCCAGGGCCAAAAAATTGACCCCTGAGGAAATGCAGGGCAGTACCTTTACTGTCTCTAATTTAGGGATGTTTGGTATTCGTGAATTTACCTCAATCATAAATCAACCGAACTCAGCTATATTGTCTGTTGGAGCGATCGTTGAAAAACCTGTGGTCAAGCAAGGCAGTATCGTTGTGGGTCATACAATGACCGTAACTTTGGCTTGTGATCATAGGACAGTAGATGGCGCGACAGGGGCTCAATTCTTACAAACACTGCGTCAGTATATTGAGCAGCCAGTGACGATGTTTGTCTAAAGACTCATTCAAGGTTCTTTAAATGCACTTCGTTCCATAGACTGTTGATATTTTGTACCTTTAATCTATGGGAAAAATTGTCGTAATCACCGGAGCAAGCCGTGGAATAGGTTATGCCTTAACTTGTGCTTTTTTAGGTCAGGGCCATCACGTGGTAGCCCTCTCACGCAACCTAAAGCCATTGGAGAAATTGGAAGGGAAATTTTGCCATTTAATCCCTTTAGATATTACTCAAGAAGAAAATTTTGCTCAGCTTGGGGACTTTCTTAAAAAACAATTTGGTCGTATTGATGTACTCATACACAACGCGGGTTTACTCATTAATAAGCCATTTGAGTCTTTAAGCTCCATGGAGACTGAGCAGATCTATAAGGTCAATGTATTTGGCCCTATGGCGCTCACGCGGGCATTATTGCCTTTGATGGGTCCTTCTTCCCATGTCGTTTCGATCAGCAGTATGGGCGGGCTTAACGGTACGGCAAAATTTCCAGGCCTAAGCGCCTACAGCAGTAGCAAAGGCGCACTT
>CALJFV010000057.1 GCA_938074515.1 uncultured Flavobacteriaceae bacterium | reverse complement strand
GGATCATCGGCCCCATCATCTGGGGATTCTACAGGGATTGTTTCGCAGGCGGGAGTCACCTGAAAAATGACCGGGCTGTCATTTTGTGACAACCCAGCCATAGAACTAATTAATAAAAAACAAACTAAAAGTTTTTGCATTAGAAGTCGATTTTGACCCCAGCATTCCAGCTGTAGTTATAATACTCTAATTGCATGGTGCGCTCGGCAATACCCTGATAGTAGCGCAGCGGCTGGTTTGTTAAGTTTTTCATCTCGGCAAACAAACGGACAGAGTCGCTAAGGGCATAACTTGCGTTAAGATCAACAAAAAGTTGTTGGTCGTAATAGCGGTCTTCCCATTCTGCACCGCCTACTTCATCAAGAGCTTCTCCTGAATAGTTTAAAGAGGCACGCACGAACATTTTTTTGGTTTCATAGGCCAAAGAGCTGTTGAACATGTTTTGAACAGCGCCCACCAATGGAATGTCTTCACGGCCATCGACACCGTCGGTTGAAGAGTCGGTAAAGGTGTAGTTACCATAATACGTCAAGTTTGACAAGAACCCAGGAAGGAACTTGAGTTTACTTTGGAGAGAAACTTCGAAACCTGTAACACTTGCGGTACGTCCATTACGTACTTGAGAGTAAGTCCAGTCATTCCCGTCGCCGTAATCGTACTCTGTTGTGGTGTAGGTGTAAAGCCAGTTGTCCATGTTCTTGTGGAATACCCCAAGGGAGATGAGTCCTACACTTCCCATGTACTTCTCCGCAGTAAAGTCAAAGTTTTGAGAAACCGTGGCCTCGAGCTCAGGGTTTCCCTCTTCGATTTGTTGATCTTCTACAATGATCGATCTAAAGGGAACGATGTTAAAGTAGCCAGGGCGCGCCAAGGAAGTGGTATAAGCCGCATTTAACACAATATCATCCGTAAGTTCGTGTTGTACGGTAACGCTCGGCAAAAAGTTTCCGTAATCTCCAGAACCGGTAAGTTCCTCTACGCGCTCAGTCCCATCTTCTTCTACAGTATACCCATAACCGGTATACTCAATAGCGGTTTGTTCAAAACGCGCTCCAGCAATCACTTTGGTTTTATCCCCGATTTCAGAAGTCAGCATACCGTAAGCGGCGGTAACCGCCTCTTTGGCATTGTAGTTTGAGGTAATAAATTCTTCCAAAACAGAGACGCCTTCACTCGGAGGCATAATCACGTCCCCAAGGAATTTTGGTGTCGCAAAAAACCCGTGTTGGTAGTCGCTGCCAGGCAGGTAATCACTGACGGTATAATCTAAGGTCGCGACATCCGCCATGGTTTCATAACGCGATTCGATATAGTCTGAAAAGTCAAAGAAGTTATTGTCTCTCAGTTTTTCTTTGTCCTTGTATTTTCCTCCAAATTTAAAGGTCCCCACTTTGGCCAAAGGTAATTTAAAATCGACGCGTAAACTTTGGTCCGTTTCTTCCGTAAGACCGTTTTGCTCTGTGGCCTCGTTAAAATTAAAGGCCGACACATCATTCCATTGATCGCCCGCAAAACGAATTACAGGGAATTTTGGATCACTGATATCAATGGCAGAAATCGGCACATTTTTTTGTTCAAAACGTATGTAACGCTCATTGGGGCGTTGTTCGTCTGCTTTGGAGGTACTGGCCTTCCAAGATAGGGCAAGATTCCCAAATTGATGGTCCCCGCCAAGAGCAATTTTATAAGTGCTTTGGGCTTCCAGACGACGGTTTTGATTTTCGTCATTGTCGATTCCTCCTTTGGTCTGCTTGCGTACACGCACGGTGTTATCTTCCACATCAAATTTGGCCATGCGCAAACGGAAACGGTTTTCCCAGTCATCACGATTGTTGTACATGCTTTTGATGTAAAACTGGTGGTTGTTATTTAGGGCGTAGTCCAAGTTAGCAGAAATTGAGCGTCGGGTTCTTTTTACATCATAACGACGGATATCGTGCTCGTCAAACGGGCTATCAGCAGCCCAGTCTTCTGGATTGTTCCACACAAATTCGATGTTGTCAGACCCGTAATCGTTTGTCTGTAAACTTGAGCTAAGGGTGTAGCGGAATTTGTCACTCACTTTGTCTGCCACGATAAACGAGGCAGCACCGTTATAACCATCTCGGATGGCATTAAGCCCATAAGATCCAGTGGCCGAGAAGCGGAAGCGGTTTGGGTTAGAACGGGTAATCAAATTAACCGACCCTCCGATAGCATCACCCTCCATATCCGGGGTCAAAGATTTGTTCACTTCGATGGTTTGGATCATATCAGAAGGAATAAGGTCCATCTGTACACGACGATTGTCTCCTTCAGCAGAAGGAATTCTTTCGCCATTTAAGGTTACAGAGTTTAATCCAGGCGCAAAGCCACGAATAATGATGTCCCGGGCCTCTCCTTGATCATTTTGCATGCTGATTCCAGGCACACGACGAAGGGCGTCACCAATGTTCGCATCGGGAAACTTACCCACCTGATCTGAAGAGATAACATTGGTCACATTAATGTCGGTTCTTTGTTTGTTCAAAGCCTTATTTATCCCGGCTTGAAATCCTGAGACCACAACCTCATTAAGTTCATTTACTGAAGCACTCAAGTTGAATTCCAAATAACTGGTTTGGCCATCACTTACTGCAATGCTTTGGGTTTTTGATTCAAACCCTACGTAGGACACAGTAATTTGGTCTTCACCTACAGGGATTGAGGTTAGAGTGAAGTAGCCGTCAAAATCCGAAATTGCCGCTACACCTGAGTTTTCAGCCATTACAGTGGCTCCAGGAAGCGGGAAGTTGTCTTGATCCAAAACACGTCCTTTAACTTGGCCAGATTGGGCCCAGGTCATGCAGGTCAATAGCACAAATACAGTAGATAAAATTGTTTTCATTCTTGTTTAGTTTTTTGAGCTTGTTGTTGAACACAAAAGTAGGTTTGAGGCTCAAAAACTAGTTTACCCCAGTGTTATTAGACCGTCAAGAATTATTGGTATTTAAATTAAAATTTAGCTCGTGTTAACCCTGAATTAACAGTTTGGAAACAAAAACAAATGACAAGGGTTTTATAGAAGCATCGTTTGAGGAGGTTCTGGCGTATGACAGAAATGCTTCACCCACAAAGCGACGCGGTCTGCACGCTGTAGCGGCGCAATTTTTCATGGCTTTAACACCGAGAATATAAAATTAAATTATCTTTGGGGCGTATGAGAGACCCCAACTATAGAGTGCTTTTAACCACCCTCGTGGCACTGGTTTTTTCTGGAACCTTGTGGGCACAAGGTCCGCCGCCGCCGCCAGACGGGGAACTCCCCATCGACCAACATTTACACTACTTAATTGTGGCCGGTTTAGCGTTCGGGCTTTATTGGGCGTATAAGCAGATTAAATCCCAGCGTAGCCGCGACTAATGCGCGCCACATACTTTCCGATAATATCAAACTCTAGATTGACCGCACTACCCACGCCGAGGGCTTTAAAATTGGTGTGTTCGTAAGTATAAGGAATAATGGCCACGCCGACTAGACCCGGAGCACTCTCCACCACAGTCAAACTTACCCCGTTAATGGTTACAGAGCCTTTGGAGACTGTGACATGCCCGGAATCTTTCTCGTAAGCAAACAAATAGCGCCAACTCCCGTCTTTTTCTTCCACCAGGGTGCAGGAACCGACTAGGTCGACGTGTCCTTGGACAATATGCCCGTCAAGGCGATCGCCCAGCTGCATGGCGCGCTCCAAATTCACGAGGCCACCCACCCGCCAATGGCTGAGGTTAGTTTTTTCTAAGGTTTCTTCAATAGCGGTTACGGTATATTGATCGCCACTTATAGCGACCACGGTGAGACAAACCCCATCATGAGCCAACGATTGGTCGATTTTTAACTCATGGGTGAAATCGCAACGCACAGTAATGTGCAGATTTCCCCCATCCGGATTGAGCGCAATTATTTCGCCAATAGATTCTATAATACCTGTGAACATGACCTCAATTATTTACCTTTGCAAAAGTAACACCCACAGCGCTCATATGGCAAAAAACAACCCGATAATTATAGGAATTTCAATCGGCGACCTCAATGGAATAGGCCCTGAAATTGTCCTTAAGAGCTTTTCGGACCCCAGAATGCTTGAATTCTGTACTCCGGTTGTTTTTGCGAACATTAAGTTTTTGACTTGGTATAAAAAAGAACTGGACCTTGAATGTCACCTGACCGCGCTGAGTGATTTGAGCCAGATTAGCCATGGAAAAATCAATGTGTTTAACGCCTGGACAGAATCTTTTGAGGTTCAGTATGGCAAAGTCGACCCCAAGTCAGGAGCTTTAGCCATTGTTTCACTAAAAAAATCGGTTGAAGCCCTAAAAAACAAGCAAATTGACGCCTTGGTTACCGCGCCGATCGATAAAAAAAACAGTCAATCTGAGGAGTTTAAGTTTCCAGGACACACAGATTATCTCGCTAAAGCGCTCGGCGGGTCAGCATTGATGTTTATGGTCTCGGAGGAAGTAAGAGTCGGACTCTTGACCGACCACGTACCCGTTAAAGACGCCCCGTCTCAGATTACAAAGGAATTAATTAGACAAAAGGCCACAGCAATGATCGCCTCTCTGACCCAAGACTTTAGAATTACCCGTCCAAAAATTGCCGTGCTCGGAGTGAACCCTCATTCTGGCGATCAAGGAGTCATTGGCAGTGAAGATCAAGAAATTATGGCGCCCACAATCAATGCCCTTCGCGAGGAAGGCGCTTTAGTGTTTGGCCCATACCCGGCGGATGGATTTTTTGGTTCTGGTCAGTACAAGCAGTTTGATGCGGTATTGGCGGCGTACCACGACCAAGGCCTGATTCCCTTTAAAACCTTGTCGTTTGGCGCTGGAGTCAATTTTACAGCCGGCTTGAATGCTGTGCGGACTTCTCCAGATCACGGCACCGCCTTTGATATTGCAGGAAAGGACAAGGCCAATATAAGTTCCTTTAAAGAAGCTGTATTTACCGCGTTAAACGTAGTGCGCCATCGAAAGATGCATCAAAAATTAACTGCAGCGCCCCTTGAAATTTCCGCAAAAAAGCCATCAACCAAAAAGAAACACCATTAGGTTCAGGCAAATAAAATTATTTACTATCTTTGCGACCGCCTTTTTAGGGCCGGAGATTAAAATGTTATTGTGCACATGAAGGAAATGAAAGAATATACCATTCCTTTTGTGGGGTTAAAAATAGGCCGACACAAATATGACTTTGATCTTGGAAAAAAGTTCTTTGAGCATTTTGAGTACGATGAGTTCCATCAAGCAGACATAAAACTCGAGGTGATTTTGGATAAAAAACCAAATATGCTCGAGATTGAGCTGTCATTTGATGGATCGGTAAACGTCTCCTGCGACCGCACCGATGAGCCTTTTGATTTGGATGTTGAGGGCAATTATCATTTTGTTGTAAAGTTTGGCCAAGAGCAAGACGACATGCAGGATGAGCTCTTGATACTGCCCCACGGCGCGTATCAAGTAAATATTCAACAACAGGTATATGAATCTATTGTCTTGGCTTTGCCCAGCAAGAGAATTCATCCAGGAATCGCAGAAGGCACGTTAAAAAGCGAGGTACTCGAACAGTTAGAAGCACTCAAACCAAAGGGAGCACAACAAAATCAATTAGAAGATGTTGATCCTCGTTGGAATAATTTAAAAAAACTATTAACGGACAAATAATATTGCGCCATGGCACATCCTAAAAGAAAAATCTCTAAAACAAGAAGAGATAAAAGACGCACCCATTACAAAGCTACTGTTGCTCAGATTGCGACAGACCCAACTACTGGCGAGGCACATCTATACCACCGTGCCCACTGGCATGAAGGCAAATTGTACTATAAAGGTCAAGTAGTTATCGACGCTGTAGCGCAAGAGGCTTAAAACACGATTGCATAAAGCACTAAATAGAACTCTCATTTGAATTAAAGTGAGGGTTTTTTTGTGCGCTTAAAATCGCACAAAACCTATAAAAACAGACGCGTTTTGTTCAAAAATTAGTAATTTTCCCCCCTAAAACTGGAATTTTGGCTAAAAAGCGCAAATTTTATTCCAAAGCGTATGACAAAAATTAAAGCAGCCATCACCGCTGTAGGAGGCTATGTTCCAGATTACGTCTTGACCAACGATATTTTGGCAACAATGGTCGACACAAATGATGAATGGATCGTCTCGCGAACAGGCATCAAAGAACGACGTATTTTAAAAGAGCCAGGCCAAGGAACTTCTTTTATGGCCATTAAAGCCGCTCAACAACTTTTGGAAAAGTCAAAAGTTGATCCTAAGGAAATCGATTTATTGATTATGGCGACGGCCACACCAGACATGCTTGTGGCTTCAACAGGGGTTTACGTTGCCACAGAAATAGGGGCCACAAATGCTTTTTCATATGACTTATCGGCAGCCTGCTCCAGTTTTTTGTACGGAATGAGTACCGCGGCAGCTTATATTGAATCGGGTCGCTACAAAAAAGTTTTATTGATTGGCGCGGATAAAATGTCATCGGTAATTGATTATACTGACCGAACAACCTGCATTATTTTTGGTGATGGGGCTGGTGCAGTTTTGTTTGAGCCGAACACAGAAGGCCTTGGCCTCCAAGACGAGTATTTGCGCTCGGATGGTATTGGTAGAAATCACTTGAAAATGGATGCGGGCGGATCAATATTGCCTGCCTCAGAAGAAACGGTCGTTAATAAACAGCATTATGTATTTCAGGACGGCAAAACAGTATTTAAATTTGCGGTGTCGAATATGGCAGATGCTTGTGGCCGAGTTATGGAGCAAAACGGGCTAACAAGCCAGGACATACAGTGGCTTGTGCCGCATCAAGCCAACAAGCGCATTATTGATGCCGCAGCAAACCGCATGGAAGTCACCGAAGATAAAGTAATGATGAATATACAGCGTTATGGCAATACAACATCGGCAACCTTACCTCTTTGTTTGATGGATTACGAATCTCAGCTCAAAAAGGGAGACGGCCTTGTTTTTGCCGCTTTTGGCGGAGGATTTACATGGGGCGCCGTTTATTTAACCTGGGCGTATAACGGAGCATAAATTAGAGTTTATATAAAACAAGACTTATGGACATTAAAGACATTCAAAATTTAATCAAGTTTGTCGCCAAGTCTGGCGCTAGTGAAGTAAAACTTGAGATGGAAGACATCAAAATCACCATCAAAACTGGGGGCGATAGCGAACGCGCAGAAACCTCTGTTTATCCAGCGACACATGTTGTAACGCATGCCGCTCCAACAGCATTGCAAGCGCATGCACCTGCACCTGCGGCACCAGTAGCCGAATCTGCAGCGCCCGCGCCCGCGGCAGAGAACGACAAATATATTACCGTAAAATCTCCAATAATCGGGACGTTTTATAGAAAACCTTCACCGGATAAATCTGTATTTGTGGAGGTCGGAGATACGGTCAGCCCTGGCAGCGTTTTGTGCGTTATTGAGGCCATGAAGTTGTTCAATGAAATTGAAAGTGAGGTTTCTGGGAAAATTGTAAAGGTCTTAATAGACGATTCATCGCCTGTTG
>CALJFV010000056.1 GCA_938074515.1 uncultured Flavobacteriaceae bacterium | reverse complement strand
AATTTCTTTGCGCCAAATAAAGCTGGAGTGCGAAACAACGCTCTAGTTATTGGCACCAATAGGTCAACGCATAGCATTGATTTTTTTAGCCTAAATGAAACCGGCACGCTAAAGCTCATTCATCGCGAAATTATCAGCAGTGAGATGGGAGACTTGTACGGTCTTTGTGCCTTCAGCGTGTCAGAGACGCATTATTTTGTGGCCAGTGATAAAGACGGTCGCATCCTCAGGGCGAACTACAGTGCTTCTGACAATAGCCCTATTGTGATCAACGACTCAGACACATTTGGTTTAGGGTCAACAGTAGAAGGCCTCGTGGCGGACCCTGAGCATCAAACATTGTACATCGCTGAGGAAGACATAGGGATTTGGGCTTACCCCCTTACAGAAGACATTGAGCGCGATGCGCGTTTGATCCTGTCCACTGATGCGGATTTAATTGTTGCCGATATCGAAGGACTTACCCTTTACGACAAAGGTCAAGGCACAGGATATCTATTGTGTTCCATTCAAGGCGCAAACAGCTATGGCGTTTTAGACCGTGAGTCTCTAAAATTACTCGGTGTTTTCAAAATTGTCCCGACTGATGGGATTGATGGAGCGGAGGAAACCGATGGTATCGATGTCACTTCACAGTCTTTGCCTGGATTTCCAAAAGGAATATTTATTGTTCAAGATGGATTTAATGGTCATGAAAAACAAAATTTCAAATTTGTAAATTGGGCAGATATTGAAATTCATTTGCCAAAACAATAAGCCCATGACCCTCTTGTTCCGCGCGCGCCCATTTTTAGCACTCCTTTTTATTATTGCCCCTGAATTATGTCGCGGGCAGCTAACTTTGACTGCTTTAGATTTACCCCGAGAAATAAATGAAACCTCGGGGCTTGAAGTTCATAATGGTCTGTTTTTGACCTTCAATGACTCGGGGGGTACCACTGAATTATTTGCTTTTGACCAAAGTGGACAACTCCTGAATACCATAATGATTTCTCAAACCAAAAACACAGATTGGGAGGACATCACTGCGGATTTAGACCATTACTATATCGCCGATACGGGCAATAATTACGGAAAACGCAACGATCAAAAGATCTATATCCTGAACCGAAATTTTGAGATTCAGGACAGTATCACCATTAGTTACAAAGCGCAAAAATCCTTTAAAAGGAGGAAAAAACACCCCTTCGACGCGGAGGCTTTAGCTAGCTTTGGCGATCAATTGGTTTTGTTTTCTAAGGATCGTAAAACCCTAAACTCAGCCATTTACCTTTTTGATAAAAACCCAGGAAACTTATCCCTGGAGCCGATGGATTCTCTTGAAGTCGGCTGTTTAATTACAGGGGCTGATTTTCACGAGCCCTCAGGGCTTATGGGGCTTACGGGTTATTCCCCAGACGGCGTTCAATACCTCTTTCTGCTTCCTGAGTTTTCTGTGCCTTACGACTCCTCGAAAATGCAAAAATTTGTGTTACCGGTAACGCCTGCTCAAATTGAAGCGATCCATATCGCCAACCCGAAAGAGATTTGGCTCACTTCAGAGGATGAAGGTCTTGGGCTGCCTCGGCTATTTAAAGCGACGATTGAATAAAATTCAATTACTTTTGGCGCGGTTATTGTTTGTGGTCATTCAAATTTTCTTTATGAAACGCCCTATTATTCTTACCGCCCTTCTATTAGTGCCTGTCCTCTTTTTTATGGGCTTTGGTCAAGGCATAGAGACTCCCTCTAATTCACCCGAAACAATTATTGACGTTTCTGATACAGAACTACGCATCAATGCATTGGCCCTTTTGGTGGGTCCCGCTCTAGACATCTCCTATGAGCATGTGCTTTCAAGCTCAAGTGGACTCGGTGGGAGTTTGCTTTTAAATTTCGGTGGCGACAATTTTGGAAGTCAAAAATTTGCCCTTACTCCATTTTACCGCTTTTATTTTTTTGACCAAAAAGACTATGGAGCCCGAGGCCTTTTTGTAGAAGGGTTTTCCTCTTTAGCCCTAGAAGATACAGAACGGGAAGAACTGAGTGATGGCAGTTATGTAGAGCAAGAAAACGACAATGAATTTCAATGGTCAATAGGATTTGCCGCTGGTCGAAAATGGATCAATCAAAAAGGTTTTTCTTTTGAAATATTCCTCGGTTTGGGGCGCTACTTACTCAGTACTGCCGCCCCAGTCGAAGTGCACCCTAGACTTGGGGCTTCCTTTGGCAAACGGTTTTAGTGAGTTTTAAAACATCCTTTTGCCCCTCTAGCGGAACACATCTGCCGTGCTTAATAAATTTTTGGGCATAAAAAACCCCCTTTGAATTCAAAGGGGTTTTGTTTTTAATAATTGTAATCTCCGGATTAAACGTCTTTCATTACGCCTTTAACCGCTTCAGCAACTTCTGGGGTCACGTCAATTTTATGAAACTCCTTGGCGTGACGCGCCACTGCGTCCATTACTTCTTCCATTTCTCCTGATACCGTGAAATCGCAATCATTTCCTAAATCTCTACAACAAACTTGCTTCATAATCTGAGTCTTTATTGGTTATTTCTCAAAGTTAATGCTAAAATGTTAAATAAAAAAGCCCCACATCGCTGTGAGGCTTTTATTTTACTTGTGGTCCCACCTGGGCTCGAACCAGGGACCACCTGATTATGAGTCAGGTGCTCTAACCAACTGAGCTATAGGACCAAAATTAGGCTGCAAATATAAGCAGTAATTCTTCAGGGCAAAACAAAACATTAAGGCATTATTTCTTGGCAAAGCTCGACCAATACCCCGCCAGCTGATTTTGGGTGCATAAAGACCACCCATTTATTGTCAGCCCCGCGTTTGGGCTCCTCGCTGACAAAAACAAATCCTTCGGCTTTGAGGCGCTGCACCTCAGCCTTAATATCTGTGACGGCAAAAGCAATATGATGAATCCCTTGGCCTTTTTTTTCGATAAACTTAGCGATTGTGCCCTCAGGATTGGTCGAGGCGAGCAGTTCGATTTTTTGATCACCTTTTTGGAAAAAGGCTGTGGTCACCTGCTCGGAATCCACGACTTCAGTTTTGTAACATGGCGTGTTAAGCAGGGCTGCATACAATTCGATACTTTGTTCTAAATCAGAAACCGCAATCCCAATATGCTCAATGGTGTTCATAAAATACCTTTGGCTCAAAAATAATAAAAACCCACGCCAAAGCAGTATTTATCCTATTTTTGTACCATGGAAGAAAGTCAACGGCAGAGAAAAATTAGCAGTGTATTACAAAAAGACCTTGCACAGGTGCTTAATCGACTGCTCAAGGATAGTGGCGCAAGCAATCTAATTGTTTCGGTCACTAAAGTTAGTGTTACTGTGGATTTAAGCTTGGCTAAAGTCTATGTGAGCGTATTTCCCGCCGACAAAGGGACGCAAGTGGTTTCAGAACTTTCTGCCTTAAAGCCCCGGATCAAACATCAAATCGCCCTACTGACCAAAAACCAGTTGCGCAAAATGCCTGACTTGAGTTTTTTTAATGATGATTCACTGGAGTATATCGGCCAAATCGAACAAGCCGTAAAAGGAGGTCTAAACCCTATTGCTGACCCCACTATACTCGAGCGCCGAAAAAAGAGTTAATGGGTCTCCTCCCCTACTTTATTGCAAAGCGTTATTTACTGGCCAAACACAGCAGACACGCTGTTGGACTTCTCTCTCGTATTGCTATTGGCGCAGTTGCTGTGGCTACCTTTTCACTTTTTCTAGTGCTTTCTGGGTTTACAGGCCTTAAAGACTACGCTTTGGCCTTTACCAATATTTTTGACAGTGATTTGATAGTTGTCCCTGTTTCTGGAAAATCATTTGATTATAATTCACAGCAGGAGATGTCCTTAGGGACGCTGGCAGGCATCCAGGCTGTTAGCCGCGTGATCGAAGACAAAGTTTTTTTGCGTTACAAAAACCAGGCCCGCGTCGCTACGCTCCGCGGCATCGACAGCGCCTATACCCTGGTCGCCCCTGTTGACACTCTGGTCTATACCGGAACCTGGTTCAATACAGACCGTCCTGAGGTGGTGCCCGGCTACAGCATCGCTGCCGATCTGGCCTTGGCGGCACGAGACTACAGTAATTTAATCCAAATTTCAGCCCCAATTCCAGGAACGAACATCATGGCCGCCACCAGCCCGGACCAGGTTTTTCGCTCCGAACAAGTGGTCGCCTCTGGAATTTATGAGGTCAACGACCAGGTCAACGATCGCTTTGTTTTTTCTTCTCTTGAGACCGCGCGATTTCTGTTTGGTTGGGAACCTAGCCAAGTTTCGTCTCTGGTCATTAAAACCACAAACACCAATTTGGAGGTCCTTAAAGCACAGATCTCAGATATTTTTGACGGCAGCGTCTCCGTCAAAACCCGTGTAGAACAAAATGCAGCATTATACCGCATGCTCAACTCCGAAAATTTGTTTACCTATCTTTTTATAAGCCTTATTGCCGCTATAGCCGTTTTTAACTTAACCGGCACCCTAATTATGTTGGTGCTAGAAAAGAAAAATAATCTACGCACCTTATTTACCTTGGGGCAACCTCTTGGAGACATCAAGCGCACGTTTTTTGCCAGTGGCCTAATGATGTGCGGGGCGGGGCTGGTTTTAGGGCTATTGCTTGGGGTTTTAGTGGTACTAGGACAATCTATCTTTGGTTGGGTCTTGATTACAGATACCCTGCCTTATCCTGTAACCCTAACTTGGAGTAATTTCTTGTTGGTCGGGGCGACGATTTTAGGTCTAGGAATGTTGGCCTCTTTTTTGGGAGCCCAAAGAGTCACCCGCAGGCTTTTAGATTAATGGGTAAATACAATTGCGCCAAACTCTTGCTCAATTTCATCCAGGGTTGCAAAGACATCTTTAGATGCGTCGCTGGTGACCAGCCTGGTGCGGTAAGGTTTAAAGTCCGGAATGCCTTTAAAATAATTGGTGTAGTGGCGACGGGTTTCAAACACGCCTAGTTGCTCCCCTTTCCAATCAATAGACATCTCTAAATGGCGTCTTGCTGCAGCCACGCGCTCGCTAAGTGTGGGTGGAGCCGCATGGGTTCCAGTCTCAAAATAGTGCTTAACTTGCTTAAAAAACCATGGATTCCCAATACTCGCGCGTCCGATCATCGCTCCGTCTAGGCCGTACTGATCCCGCATCTCAGCAGCGCGCTCAGGAGTGTCCACATCGCCATTGCCAAATATCGGAATGTGCATGCGGGGATTGTTTTTTACCTCTGCTATTGGGCGCCAATCCGCCTCGCCCTTATACATTTGAGCACGGGTGCGGCCGTGAATGGCAATCGCCTGGCAACCCACATCTTGAAGGCGTTCAGCGACCTCAACAATTTTTATAGAATCGTGATCCCATCCCAGTCTCGTTTTTACTGTAATCGGAAGTTTGGTGTGTTTGACCATCGCCTCAGTAAGGGACACCATCAAATCAATATCACGCAATATCCCTGCGCCCGCGCCCTTTGAAACTACCTTTTTAACTGGGCAGCCAAAATTAATGTCAATAAAGTCCGGTCCACTGGCTTCGACAATCTCCACGCTGCGGAGCATTGAGTCCATCACCGCGCCAAATATTTGGATCCCGACAGGACGTTCCTTTTCATAAATATCTAACTTCATGACGCTCTTTGCGGCATCACGAATAAGCCCTTCACTGGAGATAAATTCTGTATACACCACATCGGCACCTTGTTCTTTGCACAATGCGCGAAATGGTGGGTCACTCACATCCTCCATGGGGGCGAGTAACAAAGGAAATGAGCCGAGTGCTATATCACCGATTTTAGCCATGGCGCAAAATTACAGAATAATTGCTTAATTCAATCGACTGCGCTCTTGATGGTCGTTGAGTGATTTTTGATGTTGCTTAGGATTGTCTCCAAAGCCATAACGCAGGGCTACCCAGAACATTCGAGATTCTGGCCGAGGCATATAGTTGTTGTCTTGATTAAGATATACAGAACGCACCGCGACATTTTTGGTGTTAAAAAGGTCGTCCACGCCGATGCTTAAGGTCGCTGTCTGTGGAATCAATGTTCTTTGATATGATACATTAGATTCAAATATATTCCCATAATCTAAAGAGCCTGAAACAAGATCTGAAATGTAGGTGTTGGTCCATTCCAAGCTCCCCTTGCCGGGGCCTAAGGACCACTGATTATAGGCTTGGAAAAACAGGCCTCTTGTGCTGTTAACCTCAGATTGTCCGCCGCTCTCCTCTGCGATAAAGGTGTTTGAAATAAAATAGGCTGATGCGATGAGGTTCGTAAACCAATTTCGGTTGAGGTCCTTAGTGTAAGACACATCAAAACTGTATTGGTAGTAGTCCAATATGTTCACGTCTGTCTGGCGATAAACTTGGTTTTCATTGTCCTGAAAAGAAATAATCTCAAGGGCATTGTCGATTTGCTGATAATAGGCTTCAAAGTACCAGGCGCGGCCTATGGTATAAAACAAGTTTATTTTTTCTTCAATCGCAGGCACCAAATTGGGGTTTCCTTGGTTAAAATTAGATTCATTTAAATAATAACGAAATGGGTTCAGTGCTTGATAGCGCGGTCTTTGAATCTTTTTTAAATACCCCATTCCCCAGCTCTGCTCGCCCATTAATTCTTGGGCGATAGTCAATTCTGGAAACCAATTCTCATAGCGCAAGTCCTGAAGCGCTTGTTGGGTGCTGAACCGCTCTATTTGGGTGTTTTCATAGCGAAGCCCAGAGGCAAGTGACCATTGTCCCCAAGTGCGCTCCATGCGCGCATAGCCCGCAACCACTTGCTCGATATAATCAAAGCGCTCTACAGGGCCCAAGGTCGTGCTTGACTCTGGGGTTAATGACCAATTGGTTTTTGTGTCTACTTGAGTTGCTTTGGCGCCAAAATCCCAAGTTGCTTTGGTGCTGTTATGATTAATGTCGATTTGACCTAGGCCAATTGTGGTGTGTTGATTCGAACGATTGCTAAACCCATCGTTACGCGTGTTTTGACCCAAAGGGTTATAATAAATGCTTTTTAGATTCTGTTGCTGATCTTGAGTATAGTCGATAAATTGGGCGGTCGTTTGGGCGGTCGTTTTATCGCTTATGGTAGCGCGCCAAACTAAATCAACCACATAATCACTTGTGTTAAATTCTGTGTTGCTTTTGGTCACAAAAGTTTCTTGGGCCAGGTATTGAGGGGTTAAAATTCGGTTTTGCTGAAGGTTGGTAAATCGTTTGTCTGGGGTAATCGCCCCTTGGCCTGAGAGCGAAACCTCATGTTGTGTATTTGGCGACCAATTCCATTGGGCATAAGCTTGATGGGTGAGCTGATCGGTTATTCGATTAAAATCACCTTCCCAAATATTGGCGGTCTGCCCGGTCAAAGGAGAGAAATACCGAATATAGGTTTCTTGATTTTTGTTTTCTTTTTTGGGCGCAATGCTATAACTCAAATACCACTGGTGTTCATCACGACTCAGTAAATGGGTCGTGGTCCATTGATGTTTTGCAAAGATCCCTTGACGATACATGCCGCGGAGACTGCCCTTATAGCCTGGCGTTATTGTTTTGGTTGTTTTTATATTAAGCACTGTGGTTGCGTCAGCGTCATAGTTAGCCCCTGGGTTGGTGATGACCTCAACAGATGATACAAGTTTTGCATCAAGGCCTTCTAAAAAGTCTTTAAGATCACTCCCTGACAAATACAGTTTTTTGTTGTTTAAGTAAATCGTGGTTGGGCGATTTTTTATAGTAAGCTGCCCGTTGAGTACCACAACACCAGGTGTTTTTGTAATGATATTGTAACTGTCTGTTGAGGATAAGGTTGACTCGGCCACCCGGAATATAAGCCGTCCTGGTTCGCGAGTGATTTGTGGGGCCCTTGCGGTTATCATAACTTCTTCAAGCTGTTCTTGCGCTGGGATGAGCTCTATTTGGCCTAAATCCATAGAGGGCCCAAGAGTCACAAGGCGATCATATGGGGTAAAGCCGAGAATTTGTGCGTTCACACTATAGCGTCCTGGAGGCAGATCATCTATTAAAAACATTCCGTCGTCTCCGCTAATGGTTGCGGCCACTATTTGTCCTGTAAATGTGCTGGATTTTTCCTCTCCAAAGGTTTCTGGCGCTTGAGAAACCACTATGGTCACAAATGACAGGGGGCTGCTGTCCTCAGCGAACTGGCCCGTAATGCTATAAGTCTGACCCAACATTATTGTTGAAGTCAGGGTAATAAAAAAAATAAAATATTTGGTCATTAGTCGCTGAATTCAATTTAAAATAACAAAAAATAAGTCACATGCCCCACCACTGCATGCCGCTTAAGTTGTTTTTAGTCTATATTTGCAGCGCATTTGAGCCGAAAGTGTTACGGTCCATTTGTATTGGCTATGAAACAAATCAGAAACTTTTGTATTATCGCACACATTGACCATGGCAAAAGCACCTTGGCCGACCGTTTACTGGAATTCACAGGCTCGGTTACTGATCGCGAAAAACAAGATCAGCTTTTAGATAATATGGATTTGGAGCGCGAGCGTGGTATTACCATAAAAAGTCACGCCATCCAAATGAATTATAACCACCAGGGTCAAGATTATGTGCTGAATTTGATCGATACGCCTGGCCACGTGGATTTTTCATACGAGGTGTCTCGCTCTATTGCTGCTTGTGAGGGCGCTCTGCTGGTCGTTGATGCCGCTCAAAGCATTCAAGCTCAAACCATTTCAAATTTATATTTAGCCTTAGAAAACGACTTGGAAATCATTCCGGTTCTGAATAAAATTGACTTGCCCTCAGCAAATCCAGAGGAGGTCACTGATGATATTGTTGATTTGTTAGGTTGTGCCCCAGAGGACATTATTCCTGCCAGCGCAAAGACGGGTTTGGGTATAGAGGAAATTTTAACTGCAATTATTCAGCGTGTTCCTGCGCCCAAAGGCAACCCGGACGAGTCGCTTCAAGCGTTGATTTTTGATTCGGTATACAATCCTTTTCGTGGGATTGAAACCTATTTTCGAGTTTTAAATGGCTCGATTACCAAAGGCCAACAAATTAAATTTATGGCCACGGGCAAAACTTATTTTGCCGATGAAATTGGCACCCTAAAATTGCGCCAAGAACCCAAGCAGATCATCAAGGCTGGTGATGTGGGTTATTTAATTACGGGGATAAAAGAGGCAAGAGAAGTAAAAGTAGGGGACACGATTACCGATGCAAAACAACCTACCACCAATATGATTGCTGGGTTTGAAGATGTAAAGCCCATGGTTTTTGCCGGAATTTATCCTATAGACACCGAAGACTACGAAGAATTGCGTAATTCTATGGAAAAACTCCAGCTCAACGATGCAAGTTTAGTGTTCCAGCCAGAGAGCTCTGCTGCTTTAGGGTTTGGTTTCCGTTGTGGGTTTTTAGGAATGTTGCACTTAGAAATTATTCAAGAGCGTCTGGAGCGAGAATTTGACATGACCGTCATCACAACTGTTCCTAACGTATCTTATCAAGCCTTTACCAATAGAGCGCCTGACACTCCTATTTTAGTCAACAACCCTAGTGATTTGCCGGATCCCTCTACGCTCAATCGTGTTGAAGAGCCTTTTATCAAAGCGAGTATTATTACCAAATCTGATTTCGTTGGGGCCGTTATGTCTTTGTGTATAGAAAAGCGCGGGCAAATCACCAATCAAACCTATTTGACGCAAGACCGTGTCGAGCTGAGTTTTGATATGCCCTTGGCAGAAATTGTTTTTGATTTTTACGATCGCCTAAAAACTGTTTCGAAAGGTTACGCTTCATTTGATTATACGCCAATAGGCTTGCGTGCTTCAAAACTTGTTAAGGTTGATGTGCTCTTAAACAACACCACGGTCGATGCCCTTTCGGCGCTTTTACACCAAGATAACGCTTATCACATCGGTAAAAAAATGTGTGAGAAGCTACGTGAACTTATTCCGCGTCAACAATTTGATATTCCTATTCAGGCCGCGATTGGCGCAAAAATCATTGCCAGAGAAACGGTAAAAGCCTTGCGTAAAGATGTTACGGCTAAATGTTATGGAGGAGATATTTCTCGAAAGAGAAAACTCCTTGAAAAACAGAAAAAAGGGAAAAAGCGCATGCGTGCTGTGGGGAATGTTGAGATCCCTCAAGAAGCATTTATGGCCGTGCTCAAGCTCAATGACTAATGTTTTTTATCGCCTTTTTTAGTCCTTAAGATTTATTTTTAACTGCACGACTAAGTTCCTCCAAGTCTTGGGGTTTACCTAAGTATACTAGAGCCGAATCTGGGCCGACTTCTAGGTTTTTTGAGTCGCAAATCACCTCCAAGTAGCCATTGGCTCGTTTTAAAAACAGGGGCACTGTCGCTTGGTTGTTGCTCAGTATTTTCAATAGGCGCATAAATTGCTCTGGATCTTCTACCGGAGCCTCTTGGATTGAGGGGTGTTGACGCGCAACCTCATCAAGCATAGTGTAGTCGTGGGTGCTGCAGAAATACTCGGGGTTGTCCAGATCCAAGCCTTTTTGTTTTTCTTCCGCAGACATCAACCGGAATGTCCCAGTCTCTCCAAATGCGGGGGCAAATTTACTTATGGCTAACTGGTTGATTTCCGCACTAGCCGTGAGCGCCAATAAATAACCGACATCGTTGAGCTCAATATTTCCACTGAGGTCATCTGTGTAAATGTTCGCTGAGAATGCTTCAAGGCCCAAGCTTTGCGCTTGAGACACATTAGTTTGATTGGAGTCTAAAAGAACTACGTGTCTTCCGTTTTTTTGAAGGTAGGCCGCAATCAGTCGCGAGACCTTGGAGGCGCCCACAATCAGCACCCCTTCCGAGGTTTTTAAAAAGACCCCCACCAATAAAGCAAACAAGCGCGCTGTCGTGGCATTTAGTAAAACAGTGACCAAAACCACTGAAAACACCAGCGGCGTGATGTATTCAGCGTATGGAACCCCGAGCTGGACCAATCGCGACCCAAACAGTGAGGCAATTCCCGCGGCAACAATACCACGTGGACCGACCCAACTGATAAAAAGTTTTTCATTGAATTTTAACGAGGACCCTGCGGTGCTTATCAAGACCGATAGAGGGCGCAACACAAAAATTATCACCCCAAGCAAAGCCGCTGTCTGCCAGTTATAAATTAACAAGAGATCAGATAACTCTATGTTGGCAGACAGTAAAATAAAGAGGATTGAAATCAGCAGAACACTAAGGGATTCTTTAAAATACAGCAGTTCTTTGAGGTTGGGTAAATTGCTGTTGCCTAAAAACATTCCCATGACCACCACTGAGAGCAGCCCTGATTCATGAGCAAACAAATCGCTTTGGACAAACACCAAAAGCACTGTAGATAAGGCGACTACATTCATGAGATAGTGTGGAATCCATTGGCGCTTGATCGAAAAATATAAAATATACCCAGCAGAAATCCCAAACGAACCGCCGATCAGGATGATTTTGCCAAACTCCATAAGGGCTTGTTTAGAATACCCTGCGTCCCCGCCAATACGAATAAACTCAAACACCAAAACTGCGGCCAAAGCTCCAATAGGGTCAATTAAAATCCCTTCCCATTTCAAAACGGCAGAAACATCCTTTTTTAATGGAATGTTCCTCAATATCGGACTGATCACCGTGGGGCCTGTAACAATGATTAAGGCCGCAAACAAAAAAGAGAGTTGCCAATTTAACCCGATGAGATAGTGAGCCGCCGCCCCTGCGCCGATAAAAGTAATCACCGCGCCTAAACTGATGAGTTTTATAATTACTGGGGCCACTTTAGACACCTCGTCGCGCTTTAGGGTTAGCCCACCCTCAAAAAGGATGATTCCAATGGCCAAAGACACAAAGTAATACAAATTTTCTCCTGGAAATAAACCCCGAGTACCGTCCCAAATTGGCTGAATATAAGGAGTTCCGTCTAAGGTGAATAAGGTAGAAATTGGTCCGACCAATAGGCCTATCAAGATCAATGGT
>CALJFV010000055.1 GCA_938074515.1 uncultured Flavobacteriaceae bacterium | reverse complement strand
ATCAGTGACGGAGTAAAATCTTTTGGGATTTACGAGCTAAAATCATTTGAGAAACACGAAAGTGCACCAAACTTGGTGGCACAAATACTTTGGTACTTTATTGAAGGGGTTTGCTTCAGAATAAATGATGGAGATTTGATGAATCCAGATAACTTCACCCTGTATTCCGTGCCGATCAATGATATGGTATTGGTCTTCAGGAAAGGTAAGCGCACTGGGCGTTGGTGGATTGAAATGCCAATTAATGATTCTTTGAATAATAATATGCAAACTACTGCGTTATTACCCTGCACTTACGAAGATTATCTGAGTGCAACAGAACAAAATATTCCCGAACGTTGGCTGAAAGCCCGTTTGAGAAACAAAGTTTAACATAAAATGTGTGTTTTTGATTTGAGGGTTTTTTCCATAAAATTGTTGCTTTTTTAAAAATTTATGGATAGGTTTACGCCCTTGAATCTTAGTAATTTCTTAACCGAATCATCTATGAAAAAGTTAATTGCAATTTTTGCAATCACCGCCCTTGTGGCAAGCTGTAACTCAAATCGAGGTCGCGGCGAATTGGTTGGCGCAAAAGGCAAAAAATGGTACCCTGAAAAACCTTACGGAATGACTTTGGTTCCAGGAGGTTCCTTTTTAATGGGTAAGTCTGATGACGACTTTGTCGCTGTGAACGATGCACCGACTAGAACCGTCACCGTCCGTTCATTTTACATGGATGAAACTGAAATCACTAATGCTGAATACCGTCAGTTTGTGAACTGGGTAAAGGACTCAACGGTCCGTCTTCGCCTGGCTATTCTGGCCGATGAGGTTGGCGCAGTACCCGGAGATGGTGGTATCGGTGAATTTGCATTTGTCGACCAAGAAAATCAAGAAATGACCCCATGGGAGCAATATAATTACGACAATTATTACGGTATGGGAGATGATTTCTATGCGGGTCGTAAAATTAATAACGATGTCGATCTAATATTGCAGCCGGGTGAATATCCCGATGAGTATTACTCGGAGGTGATGGACACCATGTACATTCCTGCAGAGGAGGCTTACAATGGTCAGCGAACCATCGACGTGAGTAAATTGAATTTCCAGTATACTTACATGGATATCCAAGCAGCGGCTCGTGCCAAAGGAAAACGGCGTAAAGATTTCATCATAAAAGAAGACATTAACATCTATCCTGACACCACTGTTTGGATTAAGGATTTCAATTATTCTTATAACGAGCCAATGCACAATGATTATTTCTGGCACGAAGCCTATGGAGATTATCCAGTGGTTGGGGTGAATTGGAAACAGGCCAAGGCCTTTTGTGCTTGGAGAACGCTCTATAAAAACGCATATCAAAAATCAAAAGGTAAACCCTACGTGAATACCTTTAGACTTCCTAGTGAAGCTGAATGGGAATATGCGGCTCGTGGTGGACTCGAGTCTGCGACCTATCCTTGGGGTGGTCCTTATGCCAAAAATGACCGCGGTTGCTTTATGGCTAATTTTAAGCCCTTACGTGGGGATTATGCGGCAGATCAGGCGCTTTATACTGTAGAGGCGGATTCATACGAGCCCAACGACTACAATCTCTATAATATGGCTGGAAACGTGAGTGAGTGGATTGATTCATCATACGATCCCGGATCTTACGAATATTCCTCTACCATGAACCCAAGTGTCAATGATCCTGCGAACAAGCGCAAGGTAGTGCGCGGTGGTTCTTGGAAGGACGTCGCCTATTTCCTTCAAGTTAGTACACGAGACTATGAGTATGCCGATTCTGCTAGAAGTTATATCGGTTTTAGAACCGTTCAAGACTACATGGGCACCAATATTATCCTAAACAAAAATTTCGGTGATGCACGCTAAACCCCGTGTTTCAATACAATCACATTAATTCTGTTTTACTTAACGAAACTCTAATTCATCATGGCAGCAAAGTCTAAAACCAACAAAAAATCATTATTGACTCCACAAAACCTAAACATGGCCTATGGTCTTGGGGCATCTATTGTAATCCTCGGAGCACTTTTTAAAATTCTTCACTGGGAATTGGGCCCTTTAAATGGTAGTATATTACTTGCCGTTGGTTTGATTACTGAGGCCATTATTTTTGCTATTTCTGCTTTTGAAAAAGTTGATGATGGTCCAGATTGGTCTTTGGTTTATCCAGAACTTGCTGGAGGAGATTCTAAAAATCAAGATCCTGAAGGATTGCTTTCAAAAAAATTGGATGGAATTTTACGTGAAGCAAAATTGGATTCCGAGCTAATGAGTAATCTTGGAGACAGCATTCGTTCGTTTGGTGCAGCTGCCCAAAGTATGGCGCCAACTGCTGATGCGATCGAGTCTACAAAAAAATATGGAGAGCAGATCGCCAATGCCGCTGCTCAGATGGAATCGCTCAACAGCTTGTACCAGATGCAAATGGAGGCGGCTAATCGTCAAGCTGCCTTAAACGATAGCGTGGCTGCCAATGCTGAGCAGCTTAAAAATCAAATGGAAGAAATGGCCAGCAACTTGGCTTCTTTAAACAGCGTTTATGGAGGTATGTTGTCTGCGATGAACAAGAAGTAATTTGTTTTCAACTGTATATCAATTCAATAATTAAAAAGTATTAGCATGGCAGGAGGAAAACAAACCGCAAGGCAAAAGATGATTAACCTAATGTATTTGGTGTTCATCGCAATGCTTGCGCTCAATATGTCAAAAGAGGTATTAACGGCCTTTGGGGTTATGGATGAGCGATTGATCGATGCCAATGCTGCGTCTACGGCTCGTAATGATGCCTTTTTGGATAATTTGGCTACAAAAGCTGCAGAGCAGCCTGAGCAATATTCTACAGTCAAAGAAAAGGCAGATCAAATTAGTGCCTTGGGCGCCGATTTGAATGATTTCATTGAAAATTTAAAAGGCCAAATGATGGCTACGGTAAAACCAGATGACCAAGACAACTACGAGGTCCAAGACAAGCCTGATTTCTTAGATCAAACACTATTTAATGGGGACAACATTTCTCCTGTAGGTAAGGAATTCCTCGCCAAAATTAACGCTTACCGTGATGGCGTATTGGCTTTGGTTGGTGATGACTATCCGAGCATCGCTGCAGATATCGAGAAGAAATTTTCGACTGCAGATGTGCGTCAGCGAAGCGATAATGTTAAAAAGCCTTGGTTGAACTACCAATTTGAAGGCTTTCCGCTCATTGCCTCGAAAACTCGGTTAAGCCAAATTCAAGCCGATGTCAAAACGACCCAAAGTGAAATTTTTTCCAAAATGTTGGGGAGTCAGCAAGAAGCTGCTTTATCTTTTACCCAATACAACACCCTTTTGGAGCAATCAAAATCGGCTTTTTATTCCGGCGAGGCCTTCGATGGGGGTATCGTTTTGGGACGTAAAGATCCAAATACCAAACCAAACCGTGTTGAATTGACTCTCGATGGCAAGCCACTAAGTCAATCTCAATACACCATTGAAAGCGGTAAGGTTAAACTCAATATCAATGCGGGAGCTGCAGGCGATCACAAAGTAGAAGGTAATTTGATTTTCTTACAAGATGGTAAAGAGGTTGAAATTCCTGTAGACGTGTCTTTTGCAACCATAACCAAGCCCAATTCAGCGGTTATTGCGGCTGATAAAATGAATGTGGTGTATCGCGGTGTAGAGAATCCAATGACCGTTTCAATTCCTGGAATACCAGACAATAAAGTAACCGCAACTGCCTCAAGTGGAAAGTGGAAAAAACTCTCAGGAACGAACTATTCGTTTGAGCCAAGTTCAGGGACCAAGGTGACCATTAACGCCTCTGGGGTATTGCCAGATGGCCAAAAAGTAAACACCCCTGCAGAGTTTCGTATCAAAGATATCCCGCGTCCTGTGGGGTCAATTCGTGGAGAAACGGGTGATGGAGCTTGTGTGCGTATGCAACGCCAAGGTCTAGAGATTGCCAGTGTGGGTGCCGCCTTGGAAGATTTTGATTTTGATTTAGGTTTAAAGGTTACGGGCTTTAGTTTTAAAGTTTCTGGCCAACCTACCGTAATGGTTCAAGGGAATAAATTAAACAGTCAAGCTAAAAGTGCTTTGAATCGGGCTCGACGTGGGGAGACTGTTCAGATATTCGATATTAAC
>CALJFV010000054.1 GCA_938074515.1 uncultured Flavobacteriaceae bacterium | reverse complement strand
GTGGCAAAAATTAGGTTGGGTGGTCTTTTGCATTGCTGTTTTTTGGCTGCTTGAAGGTTATTATCGCGATGTTAGTGTTCCTTACGACAAAACAAACCATGCCAAAACCAACTTTGGACTCTTGTCCATTGTAATGCTAATTAATGTCGTCTTTGGTGTGCTTGCTGGAGGGGTGTTTGTTTGGCTGGCCCAATCCAGCTTTGGTCTGCTCAATTTTATACAAGCCCCTATTTGGGTTGAGTTGGTTTTATCGATCATGGTCCTTGATTTAATTGCTCAATATGGCGTGCATTATCTTTTACACAAAGTTCCTTGGATGTGGCGCCTTCATATGGTGCACCACTCTGACAAGCATGTGGATGTGACCACCGGTACGCGCCATCATCCTTTTGATTTTATTTTGCGCGAAGTTTTTGCGCTAATCGCTGTTGTGATTATGGGAATGCCGGTTTCTTTTTATCTTTTCTACAGAATCTTGAGTGTGCTTTTTACTTATTGGACACACGCTAATATTGCTTTGCCTCTAAGCGTGGACAGGGCCCTGAGTTACTTTATTGTTACTCCGGGGGTACATAAATTTCACCACCACCGCAGCATGCCCTGGACCGATAAAAATTTTGGCAACATCCTCTCTATTTGGGATCGTCTCTTTGGCACGTTTGTTTATGGAGACCGCAAGGAAATTATTTTTGGCGTAGATCGTGCAGATCACCTGAACGACCAAGGTTTTTTAACCCAACTAGGGCTCCCTTTCAGTACTAAAGTCAAACCATTGTCACACGATAATAAGCCTTTAGACTAGGGCCAATTAGGGGTTGGGGGCGCCTGTAGTTTAGTTTGTTATTTTTTGAATTACTCCTCAAGGAATTCCCCGTGCTGTGAGGCATCTAATCCGCGGAACTCTTGATCTTCACGCACGCGCATCGACAAAAGCAAGTCTGTTATTTTATAGAGCACATAGCTTCCCACAAAAGTAAATAGCGCCACGAGCACCAAGGCAATTATGTGGTTGATAAAGGTGGTGGTCTCTCCGTAAACCAGCCCAACGTCTTTTGCGAGAACGGCAGTTAATATCATGCCGACAATACCTCCGACCCCATGGCTTGGAAACACATCCAGGGTGTCGTCTATTTCTGATTTCTTGTTGAGTCTAATTGCAAAATTACTCACGATTGAGGCCACAAACCCTATAAAAATACTCGCGCCCAAGCTCACAAAGCCAGCGGCAGGAGTAATGGCAACCAAACCAACTATAGCCCCGATACACGCCCCAAGCGCCGACATTTTTCTGTTTTGAAAACGCTCTAAGAAAATCCACGTCAGCATACTGGTGGCTGAGGCTAAATTAGTATTGGCAAAGGCAATTACCGCATCCGCATTTGCTCCTAAGGCAGAGCCCGAGTTAAAGCCAAACCAACCAAACCACAATAGCCCTGTTCCTAAAATCACAAAAGGTATATTGGCGGGTTTTTCGATGCGCTCTTTACGCTTGCCCAGGTATATGGCTCCGGCCAGTGCCGCAATTCCCGCAGACATGTGCACCACAGTGCCCCCTGCGAAGTCTAAAACCCCCCATTGGCGCAATAATCCCTCTGGATGCCAAGTCATGTGAGCCAAGGGCGCATATATGAATATTGAGAACAATACGATAAAAAGAATATAGCTTCTAAAACGAATGCGTTCTGCAAAACTTCCTGTGATAAGCGCTGGTGTAATGATGGCAAATTTTAATTGAAATAGGGCGAAAAGTAAAAACGGAATATTTTCAGAAAACTCGGGGTTGGGTCTGAGCGAAACCCCATTAAAGGCGAAAAAAGTTGTGGGGTTCCCCACAAAACCTCCAAGGCTTTCTCCAAAAGCCAAGCTAAAGCCGACAACCACCCAAAGCACGCTGATTACGCCGAGGGCCACAAAGCTTTGTAGCATTGTCGAAATAATGCTTTTTTTAGTTACCATTCCGCCGTAAAAAAAGGCGAGTCCTGGAGTCATTAACAACACAAAAGCGCTAGACACCAGCATCCAAGCTGTGTCGCCAGTATCAATGGTTTCTCCCGGCGCTAAGGCATCATATGGCGTCCCTGCGAACAGACAAATTAATACTAAGCCCAAAAGAACTAAAAAGTTAATTTTCTTACCCATACCCCTTAAATTTTATTATTTAAAAGGTAAAATTAACTTTTTTATAACAAACACCCCCTAAAATTTTAGGGGGTGTTGATAATTTTTATCATTTTTTTATGGGGGATGCCGTCCTCTAAATATTCCTTGCCTTTTGCTTTAAAACCATGTGTTTCATAAAAACGTTCTAAGTAGGACTGTGCAGAAATCTCTATTTGGTCTATTTCAAAGCGTTGTTGGAGTGTGGCAATCGAAACGTTCATAATGGCGTGCCCAAGGTGTTTTGATCTATATTTTGGGGCTACAATTACCCGTCCTATTGAGGCGTTTTTGAAGTATTGACCAGGACCAAATAACCTTGTGTAAGCGACCAATGTTTCATTTTCATACCCTAAAACATGAGTGGCCTTTTGGTCTTTGTAATCTAAATCTTGATAAACACAATCTTGCTCTACCACAAAAACCGCAGAGCGCAATGCCATAAGATCATATAATTCATTAATATTTAGGTCCTCAAATTTTTTAATCGCTACCTCCATTAGTCCTGAACTATTATATTTTTATTGTCGTCCTTCCTGTATTCGGGTTGGATATTTACATGATTGATGCCAAAATCATTTAGCAATATGACCTCTATTTTTTCTAGAATGTCATCAAAATCGGCAATTGATATATTTTCATTGAAGTCAATATGGGCCTCAAGGTGATTTTCATACTCATTAACTTGCCAAACATGAAGATGATGAATGTTTTGAATTCTTGGGTCTATTTTAATGGCGGCAGGCAATTTTATTAAATCAATAGAATCGGGGGTAAACAACATAAGAATATTAAAGGATTCCTTTAGAAGTTGATAGCCCATTACCAAAAGATAAAAAGCAATCCCTAGTGTTAAAACACTATCCACCCAAAACCATTGGTAATAATACATGGCAATACCGCCTAGGAGGACAGCCACTGAGGCCGCCATGTCACTCATCAAATGTAAATAAGCAGACTTTAAATTCATGTTTTGAGACGCCGAATTTTGGAGCAACAAAACACTTAAAGCGTTAACAACAATCCCTAGTGTAGCGAGGGTTATCACCCAGTTGGCCTGAATGGGCTCAGGCGTAATAAAACGCAAAATCGATTCATAAATAAGAAAAGACGCTAGGACAATTAAACTCGCCGCGTTGATAAAAGCGGCAATTATTTCAGCGCGCTTATACCCAAAGGTTTTTTCTTGTGAGGCCGCTTTACGCGCATATCGATTGGCAACAAAACTTATTAAAAGAGAAATAACATCACTAAAATTGTGAAGGGCATCGGACAATAATGCTAAGCTGCCAGAAAGAACCCCGCCCACGGCCTGGGTTACGGTGATAACTATATTTAATAAGATGCTTAATCCTAAATATTTTTGAGTCTTATGGTGCTGTCCCATAATTTAATAAACTACTTAGGAACAGGGTATTTTATTAACCCTATTTTGATGACGACCGCCTTCAAAAGGTTCAGAAATAAATTGTTCTAGCATTGTTTTAGCAACACTTAAAGATACATAGCGCGCCGGAATACAGATAATATTGGCATCATTATGGCTTCTAGCAAGTTGAGCGATTTCGGGGTTCCAACATAAAGCCGCTCTAATATTTTGGTATTTATTAGCCGTCATACATACTCCATTACCGCTGCCACATATAAGCACACCCAAGTCCGCTCTTTTTTGGGCAACATCTTGGGCAACTGGATGTACATGATCCGGATAATCTACACTATTATTCAGATCCGTTCCGTAGTTTTTCACTTCGTGACCCATAGATTCCAAAAGCGCAACAAGATTATTTTTGTACTCTGTTCCCGCGTGATCGTTGCCAATGACAATTTTCATATTCTTGAATTTTACTTTTTAAAGGTACTTATTAATTCAAGCCAGACAAACACTCTGTTTATAAAGTGAAAAAAAACACAACAATTATGTTAATATCTTATGTGTAAATACAGACTTCTATTTTTGGTGTTCTCTAAAGTTTACTGGGTTGTAAATTTTATTCAAATAAAGGAAAAATTACAGCGCTTTTTTTTGATGGTTTATTAATACCAAAAGTGATACATTTAAACAGAGTCATTGCTTTTTTTTATAAAATACACTTAGGGTTTTAATTAAAAACTAGTTCTGTTAATATCTACTCCAATCTTTTGATAATGATTTGTTTAATTAACCCATATCTTGTTAATACTGGGTTTGTAATTATAAAAGATCTTAACCTACAAATGATTTATCTAAAACTTATTGTATCTATTAACACCCCATAATAATACATCAT
>CALJFV010000053.1 GCA_938074515.1 uncultured Flavobacteriaceae bacterium | reverse complement strand
TAGGTGAGTTCCAGACTTTTAAAAGCAATATTAAAGGACAATAAACCGGGATTTCATCAAGTTAGATTAATGGGTCTTTATTGATTTTTAGACTTTAAAAAAGCTCCGATGATTTCATCGGAGCTTTTGTTTTTGGTCCTGTGAACTTTAATATCTTTGTATTATGATTTTTCCGGTATTTTTTATCAGCGGTGCTGAAATAGCGTTTATCGTGTTTATCGTCCTGATGGTCTTTGGGGCAGATAAGGTGCCCGAAATTGCCCGTGGCCTAGGGAAGACCATGAAGCAAATCCGACATGCGACTGACGATATAAAAAAGGAAATAACGAAAAGTGCCGACAAACAAGGAATTGACGTAACTGATTTCAAAAAGAGTATTGATCAGGTAAAAGACGACGTTGATCAAATTACCGGTCCGATCAAACGCCAATTTTAATCACCGCTTTCGCGCCACAGAGAGGCCATCTCTAATGGGCAGTAAAACGGTCTGGTACTCAGGATGCGTTTTTAGTTTTTGATTAAATTCTTGAAGCACTTGAGTGTCCAAATCATCTGTTGGGGCTTTTTGAGTTACTTTTCCACTCCACAAAACATTGTCACTAATGAGCAATCCCCCCGAACGTAATATTGGGGTGACTAGAGTCAAGTAATTGAGATAATTAGATTTATCTGCATCGATAAAAACCAAATCAAATTTTTGGTCAAGACCAGGGATGATCTCAACAGCATCTCCGAGATGCGTTACTATTTGGTGGCCTTTACCTGAGCGGTCAAAATACTTTTGTTGAAGGCGTCTTAGCTCCGGATTGCGGTCAATGGTGTGTAAAACTCCATCTTTAGGTAATCCTTCAGCCAGGCATAGGGCAGAATAGCCGGTATAAGTGCCAATTTCCAAGATTGCCTTGGGGGCCATTAACTGGGCAATCAAACTCAATAAGCGTCCTTGTAACGGACCACTTAGCATGCGCGGTGCGAGCACGGTCTGCCAAGTTTCAAGATTCAGCTCTTTTAGCAGCTGAGGTTCTTCTTGAGTATGTTGTTCAGCATATTGCTCGATCTCTTGAGGTAAAAAATCCACTACGCCAATATTTTATTGATCAGATTATTTTTGGCTATTTGGTCTTGACCAAAGAGCCACTGCAGTACATTATCTTCCCAAATTTCGTCACATTCTTGTTCATTAAGAAGTCCTTGTTTTTGGGCTAAATCTAGAATTTTACCTGGATAAGAGGATTGAGCTGCACTTTCCATTTCTCCTAACGGATATGGATCATCTAAGCCCATAAGCACCTGTTTACTTCCTTGGTTTTTAATCAAAAGTTCCAATGAACCTGTATCATGGACCAAAGTATCAAAAAAGATATTCTTGTGGCCTACGCTTTTGCGCGGATGAACTTTTCCTTCAAAAAGGTCAGGTCGGCCATCAAAACCCTGAATTCGTCGTCCAAGATTTATTTGGGCTAACTGGCCCCCGTGTGCAAAACAAGTGCGCATACCTGGAAATTTGTCGGCATAACCGTTTAGGGTATAAAAGTGATAGGCATCAGCACATTGAGCGAGCATCCAAATGAGATGAAAGCGCCAAGCAGTATTTTGGAGTTTGATGAATTTTTCACCGTCATATGGGTGTATTTCAACCGCTAAATTATACGAAGAGGCTAATTCAAATATGGGTTCGTTTTCGGCGTCAAAAATACTACGCCAAGTGCCGATTGTGTCCATGTAATGGGTTGGGAGACAAAGTAATCTCAGGCCGAGCTCTTCGACACATCGTTCGATCTCCCAAATAGCACCGCGCACAAATCCGGGGTGAACCACAAAACCACAGGTGAATTTACTGGCATGATCTTGCTGTGTGCGGGCATTAAAATCATTTTGAAATCGCAAGGCTTGCTTCATTTCTTCTAAACGCAGCCCATTTCCATAAAGTTGAGATAAGTTTAAAACTACAGCATGATCGATTTTATAACGCTCCATCCATTGTAGTTTTTCATCTAAAAAAAAGCTAGAATCTGTGACCGGACGACTCCAGTCTTTTTGCAGCATGAATTTCCGATCCTTATCAACCCAAAAAATACCTTTATTCTTCATAAATGCCGGAATTTCCTCAGGATAGGGAAGTAAATGGGAATGACCGTTAATGCGCAGTTTTCTTTTCATGATTCAAACAATTGGCCTTAGATGGGGGTGTTACCATCTGCCGATGATAAAGTTACAAAGATTTTGTGCGCCCACCATCAATGGGTAGATTGATGCCGTTGATATAGCCTGCAGAAGGGCTACACAAAAAGGCAATGCCATAGGCTATTTCCTCGGCCTGAGCAAAACGGCGTGCAGGCACGACAGAGGTCATGAATTCACGGGCCTGCTGTGTGGTTTTATTCATGCGCTTGGCTGCAGAATTTACAATATCATCCAGGCGATCGGTTGCGGTAAATCCTGGAAGTACATTATTTACGGTAATGCCAAAAGGCCCGAGTTCAACCGATAAAGTTTTACTCCAATTCGCTACAGCTCCCCGAATGGTATTGCTTACACCAAGATTTTCAATGGGTTGTTTTACTGAGGTAGAAATGACATTAATTATGCGGCCATATTCGGCCTGTTTCATGTTCGGTACTACAGCTTGCACCAAAATTTGATTGCATAAAAGATGTTGCGCAAAAGCTGAGGCATATTCAAGGGGATCTGCTTCAAAGGCAGGGCCTGAGGCAGGGCCACCAGTGTTATTGATCAATAAGTGGATTTGGTGCTTTTTAGTCAAAGCCTCTACGGCGTCTTTGAACGCAGACGTATCGTTAAAGTCGACGGCGCTAAAATCGTGATTCTGGTTAAATTCTTTAGGTAATTCGCTCAATGTTTGGGTTAACTTTTCTGAATTGCGCGCCAAAAGAACAATCTTTGCGCCAAGGCGCGCCAACTCCAGTGCCGTAGCTTTGCCGATTCCTGCTGTACTGCCACAAACCAGGGCTGTTTTTCCGTTGAGTTTTAATTCCATAGTTAAAATATTAAGTATCGTTGTTTTGTGTTAAACGAATCGGTAATGATGTTGAGTAGCATAAATTTAAGGGGTGTAACTGATGCAGATATTTTTGGGTTCAGTAAAAAAGCGCAAAGCTTCAAATCCGCCCTCGCGTCCTACGCCACTGGATTTAACACCGCCAAAAGGCGTGCGTAGATCTCGATTAAGCCATGTATTTACCCAGACAATTCCTGATTCAAGTCGTTGTCCAAATCGCATTGAACGATCTAAATTCGAGGTCCATAAACTCGCCGAAAGACCATAAGTTACACTATTGGCCATCTCAATAACTTCTTCTTCGTTATCAAAAGGCATTAAGGTCACCACCGGCCCAAAAATTTCTTCTTGATTTACCCGACATAAATGGTCTTTGACTTCGATAACGGTCGGCTGCAGATAATACCCCTCAGGGTGTTGTTCTAACTTGGTTTCTTGGCCTCCTGTTAGGATATTTCCCCCTTCTTTTTGGGCCAAGGCGATATAACCTAATATTTTTTGTTTGTGATCTTTAGAAATCACAGCGCCTAAATCGACCTCCTCGCTTGGCGGCCCCACACGAAGTTCCGAAACCCGACGCACGAAATCTATTTTAAACTTCTCATAAATAGGGCGTTCTACAAAAATACGGCTCCCACACAAACAAATTTGACCTTGATTCGCAAAGGAAGATTTTAAAGTGGTCTCCAGCATCCGATCATAATCGCAATCCGAGAAAATAATATTGGGATTTTTCCCCCCTAATTCAAGGGATAATTTTTTAAACATCGGTGCAGCGACGCCAGCAATCTTAGCACCTGTAGCAGTACCCCCTGTAAATGAGATGGCCTTGATCTTGGGGTGCGCGACGATGGCTTGCCCCGCACTCGGGCCGGTCCCGTTCACAATATTAAGGACGCCCGCAGGAAGCCCGGCTTTTTGACAAAGCCCCGCCAGTAAAAAAGCTGTGACCGGGGTCAGCTCGCTTGGTTTGGCCACTACGGTGTTTCCAGCAGCTAAGGCAGGGGCGATCTTCCACGTAAACAGGTAGAGGGGAAGATTCCATGGCGAGATACATCCCACCACACCAATTGGGTGCCTCAAGGTAAAATTAATGCTGTTCTTGCCCACACTCTCATGAGCTTCACTTGAAAATTGGGTCAAGGCATGCGCAAAAAATCGAAAATTACTCGACGCTCGGGGTATGTCGACGGTCTTCGCTAATAAAAGTGGTTTTCCGCTATCTCGGGATTCGGCCTGGGCCAATTCTTCTAAATTCTCTTCGATAAGATCCGCGATACGGTATAAAATTGCACTGCGCTGCTCCAATGTCGTTTCTCGCCAAGAGCCAAATGCCTGTATTGCTGCATCATAAGCCTGTTCTATATCTCGCTCATTACTCTGAGGGAGACTCCCGTATACCCTTCCGGTGGCGGGGTCAATATTCTCTATTGTAGCGCCACTCAAAGCGGGTTGAAACTGACCGTTGATATAATTCAGTACCCTAGTCATTATTGTAGCGGTTTGTAGGCCGTTGCTTTTATTTCAATGAGCAGCAAAGGATTGGGCAATTGATGCACCGCCACAGTGGTGCGGGCCGGACCAGATTCGGCTGTAAAATACTGAGCATAAACTTCATTGTATCCGGCAAAGTCATTCATATTCACTAAAAAAGTCGTTAAGTCAATTAAATCCTCAAGCCCTGCCCCCTCGGTATTAAGATAGTCTTTGATGTTGTCAAGAACTGCTGCAGTTTGTTCTTTTATGTCCAAGCGCATTGTGCCCATGGCGTCAACTTTATGGGCTCCTGCAATGGTGTTGTCCGGTTTTCGGGCACTGGTGCCTGAGATGTACACGTAATCACCCACGCGTTTGATATGTGGATATGCCCCTCTCGGAGTTGCTTTCCCGTCGATGAGTTTATTATTCGTCTGAGCCATATAATTCAGTTTAATGGTTTTGTTCTATTTGCTTGAGTAGACTTTGCGTATGCTGCTCAATTAGATTGAGTTGATCCTCCAGATCTTGTGATTCATTTAATTTATTTTGGCGCAGGAGCTGCTCAATGGCTTTATCCTGAGCCCGTCCCAGGGTCATTGCTTCATGGTAACTGAGTTCTGGTTTGAAAGTGACCATAGAGTATTTGCTTTGATAACGCTCAGGGCGTTCTTGTTCTAGGCGAACTTCAATGGCACGTTTGCGCTGAAATATAGGATCTGCGGTGTGCTCCTTCATTTCATGGAAATTATCTAAAGCCAGATCCGCAATGGCATCGGCATCTATTTTGCGTTTTTTTGCAAATTGTTCAAAGAGTTCGCTCCATTGGTTCACCCCAGAATCCATGAGTTGGTCCAAGACCAAAACATCTTCAAACGATGCATTCATCCCTTGTCCGTAAAAGGGGACTATGGCATGGGCGGCATCTCCCATAATAAGGGCTTTACCTTGAGCATTCCAAGGCCCACATTTTACTGTACCCAAGGGTCCGGTTGGGTTTTCTTGATATTGCTGAATAATATCGGGAATAAGGTCAATGAGTTCAGGATATTTTTCTTCAAAATAGGCACGGATTTGGGCCTCACTTTTTATGTGATCAAAGCCATGGGGGCTTCGGGCATGACTCATAAATAAAGTCACCGTAAAACTTTGGTCCAAATTGGGCAGTGCAATGATCATATCTTCTCCACGAGGCCATATGTGTAGGGCATCCGGGCGAAGTTTATAGGCACCATCTATTCCAGGGGCAATAGATAATTCTTTATAGCCATGACTGAGCCAATCTAATGAAAAGTCAAAATGCTGCTTTTGCTGTGCTTGTAATGCTTTGCGTACGACAGAACCCGCCCCATCGCAACCAAAAATGACCTCTGCTTGAATTACAAAAGGTTCTTTTCTGTCTTTTTGAGACTCCGAAGCCATTGGTTCAAATTCGGCCCGTCCCAGTTCCAAGTCAAGGCCAATACAGGGGGCTTCAAAATGCAAGGTCACGTTGCTCATTGGCTCAAGAGCATCGAGCAGTAGGGCGTTGAGTCCCGGTCTCGAAATTGAATTTATTGCGGTGTCGGGATTACCACTGTAAGGACTAAAAAATGAATCACGCCCTTGTTGATGAATCATTCTTCCATGCATTGGAATGCTGATGGACAAAGCCTTTTGATTCATCCCTGCTAACTTTAAAGCTGCTAAGCCCCGGTCACTTAAAGCGAGATTTATGGAACGTCCTGCATCCAGTTTGGCGCTCCTCAGGTCAGGGCGTTTCTCCACTAGAGTGACTTGATGTCCGCGTTGCGCCAGTCTTAAAGCGAGTAGGCTTCCACATAAACCAGCCCCAATAATCAATATTTTATCGTCTTTCTTCACAAACATTGGTTTAAGCGTTGAACGAAATCATAGAGGTCTCTGTAGCTGTTGTAAAGCGGGGCAGGAGCCACACGAATGACATCCGGCTCGCGCCAATCGCTGACCACACCAAGATGGGTTAAGGCATCGTGAAGTGTTCGGTCACTGTCTTTGATCTTTAAGGAAAGTTGCGCACCACGCTGCTCGGGTTCAAGCGGAGTCATAATTTGAATTTTATCACTGTCTAGGGTAGAGAGGAGTTCTGCTAAATAGGCCGTGAGTTGTATGGATTTTTCTCTAATCTTATCGATTCCTGCGCGGTCAAAAATATCCAAAGAAGCACGAATTGCGGCCATGGACAAAATAGGGGGATTGCTCAATTGCCACCCCTCAGCACCGGCGATAGGGTCAAATCCATCACGCATTTTAAAACGGGTTTCTTTATTGTGCCCCCACCATCCAGTAAATCGAGGAAGATCATAGGATTGGGCATGACGCTCATGGACAAAAACTCCACCCAAACTTCCTGGTCCGCTGTTGAGGTATTTGTAGGTGCACCAAACCGCAAAGTCTACATCATTGTGATGCAGGTCACAAATAATATTGCCGGCCCCATGAGCTAAATTAAACCCGACTTTGGCCCCATAACTATGGCCAAGCTTTGTGATTTCTTTTATGGGGTAAACCTGACCCGAATAGTAGTTTGAATTACCTAACATGATGAGTGCCACACTGTCTTTGTGTTCCGACAATAAGGCCTCGATGCGCGACATCTCACAAAGCCCAGTTTCAGGATTAGCCTCCCAGAGCAATAAACTTTGCTGTGGATCGAATCCGTGAAATTTTATTTGACTCTCTACAGCATATCGATCACTCGGAAAAGCATCGGCTTCAATGATGATTTTATGTCTTTGCGGACTTGGTTGATAAAATGAAACCATCATGAGGTGTAGGTTTACCGTCAGGGTATTCATCACCACAACTTCATGATCTTTTCCGCCAACAACTTGAGCCATTTGATGGGTGAGGAGCTCGTGATAGGGCAACCACGCATTTTTACCCACCGTGTGTCCATCTACACCCCATTTTGCCCAGTGCTCCAGCTCTTGGCTTATATAATCTTTGGTTTGCTTTGGTTGTAGGCCTAAAGAATTTCCGCAGAGATAAATTAGTTCATTTCCTGTGGCGTCTTTTGGTATTTCAAATTCATCGCGAAAAGCCGATAGTGGGTCTTTTTGATCCAAAAATCCTGCCTTTTGTAGGGTTTGGTTATTCATTAGCGAATTAAGGTCGATGCTTTATTTTCTAAAATTAAGGAATATGCGTTAGTCCTCCTATAATTTACTATTTTTAAGTCGAGAAAAAATTAACCCAAAAGCGGTTGTCGCTTTTACAAAAACATAAGCTATGTCCGCAGAACAAGTTACTCAAGTAA
>CALJFV010000052.1 GCA_938074515.1 uncultured Flavobacteriaceae bacterium | reverse complement strand
TTGAAATCAATTTTGAAATTCCTGAAGATGATCTAAAACGCCTCCCAAAGTCAGGACCATTTATTACCATTTCAAACCATCCTTTAGGGGGAATTGACGGCATATTGCTTCTGAAATTGTTGTTGGAACATCGGCCTCATTTCAAAATTATCGCCAATTTTTTATTGCATCGTATTGAGCCACTTAAGTCCTATGTTATGCCCGTTAATCCCTTTGAGCAGCACAAAAATGCTACAGGAAGTGTCGCTGGTTTTAAAAGTGCCCTCAAGCATTTACAACAGGGCCACGGACTCGGAATATTTCCTGCGGGCGAGGTTTCTACTTATCGCGATGGTAAACTCTTGGTCGATAAACCATGGGAGGTCGCTGCAATGAAACTTATTAAAAAGGCTGAAGTCCCTGTGGTTCCTATTTATTTTCATGCCCAAAACAGCCCATTGTTTTACCGCTTGGCCAGCATTAGTGATACGCTTCGGACGGCAAAATTGCCTTCGGAGCTTTTAACTCAAAAGCAGCGCATTATTCGCGTTCGTATTGGCCGGCCCATTTCAGTGGCAGACCAACAGGAACACCAGAGTTTAGAATCATTTACTAAGTTTTTACGTAAAAAGACCTACGTTCTTTCCAATCCATACCAAAAAAAGCCTTTATTGGACCAAATCCCAAAGTCGATCAAATTACCTAAGACTCCAAAGTCGATTGAAGGCCCGGTAGCCCCTGAGCTCATGGCTCAAGAAGTAGCCAAACTGCGTGATGGGGCGAGTAGACTGCTTGAGAGTAAGAACTATGAAGTTTTTCTGGTCACCCCTGAGCAAATTCCTTATGTTTTAAAGGAAATTGGGCGCCTGCGTGAAATTACCTTTAGAGAAGTTGGTGAAGGAACCAATAACGCCACTGATTTAGATCAATTTGATGCCTATTACCACCACTTATTTCTTTGGGATAATGAAGCTTGTCAAATCGCTGGCGCCTATCGGATGGGGCTGGGACAAGACATATTCAAGCGTTTTGGAATCAATGGTTTTTATCTGCAAAAACTATTCAGATTTGAACCAGAACTTCACGATTTTATGGCACAATCCATTGAAATGGGTCGGGCGTTTGTGGTCAAGAGCTACCAACAACGTCCCATGCCTTTGTTTTTGCTTTGGAAGGGAATTGTCCACACAACCCTGCGTTTCCCAGATCATAAATACCTGATTGGCGGGGTGAGTATTTCAAATAAATTTTCTGAGTTCAGCAAGAGCCTCATGATTGAATTTATGAGATCAAATTATTATGACCCCTACTTAGCGCAATATGTCAAGCCCAAAAAAGAGTACAAGGTCAAACTCAAAGACGGTGACAAGGACTTCATTTTTGATGCCACCGAAGCAGATTTAAATAAGTTTGACAAAATAATTGATGAAGTCGAGCCGGGAAGTTTACGCCTGCCAGTGTTACTAAAAAAATACATCAAGCAAAACGCCAAAGTAGTAGCGTTTAATGTGGACCCGCTTTTTAACAATGCCATTGATGGGCTGATGTATATTCGTATTTCCGATTTGCCTGAGAGCACGGTAAAACCGGTTATGGAGGAGTTTCAGGCAGAACTTGAGCGCAAGTATCAAGAAGCATTATAAGTAGATTTACTGCTTATACGCTTGCCTGAAAAAAGTTTTTTAGGAGAAAGAACCTTATCTTATTTAGGTCTTTTTTTTGAATTGAGTTTCATAGCGATCAATCCACTCCTTCGGAGTCATTTTTTGACACAATTGCCCAATAAGCTCCAGCGGTATTTGCTCAGGTTTTTTAAACCGAATACAGCTTTTACCCATGTCGAGTTTGGTTTTGCAGTGTTTAGGATACTCCTGTTGAAACCAGGCAAGCAAATCTGGGTCGGCATAAATCCCCATATGATAAAGGGCAATAAAGTTTTTTTGGTTGGCAATATTGATAAAGGGCAGCGGCAGTTCAGGACTGCAATGATACCCTGAAGGATAAGTCTCGTGCGGAACCACATAACCAATCATGCCGTAGCTGATCACTTCTTTGAATCCATGAGGCAAGCTTTGGAGCAGGGTCAGACGCAATGATTCAAAGGCCGCCTTGCGGTGGTCGGGGATTTGACTGATATAATCTTCTGGCGATTTAATGCTGGGGATATTTTGAGGATTAGTTTATTGGAAATTGGTTTTGAATTTTAGCGACAATAACCTGTGCTAGTTTTTCTTTGCTTTGATGGGTCCATCCGGCAATATGCGGAGATAAGATAACATTGTCCAGAGACAATAGGATCTCGAGTGCTTTTGGGAGCTCTTGAGTATGGAGTTTTTCAAACGAGCTGTGCTCATATTCCAAAACATCCAGTCCAGCCCCAAGTATTTTGCCACTTTTTAACGCCGACACCAAATCTTGAGTGACCACTGAGCGCCCTCGGGCAGTATTTATTAGGTAAAAATCATGGGTAAATTTATCGATGAATTCTGCATTAATCATAAATTCTGTCTCAGGGGTCAAAGGGGTGTGTAAGCTCACAACTTGTGCTTGAGCAAAAAACTGATCCAGCGTAACTTGATGAGCATTTTGGTCGCCAACTCTTGGTTTGATGTCGTAACAAAGAACCGGACAATCGAATCCGCGCAAGGTTTTTGCGAACGCTTTTCCCATATGGCCATAACCAATAATTCCCACGGTGTGCCCTGAGAGTTCATGGCCGCGATTGGCTTCGCGCTGCCAAAATCCCTGGCGTAACTGTCGGTCTGCACGGTTTATATTGTTGAGTAAATTCAGTAAAAGCCCCAGAGCGTGTTCTCCCACGGCGTTACTGTTCCCCTCGGGGGCGCTAATGAGGGTTACCCCTTTTTCTGCGGCATATTCCGTATCGATTGCGTCCAGGCCTGCCCCAACGCGGGCGATAAATTTGAGTTGTTTTGCAGCGTTTATAAACGCGCGGTCAATCAAAATTCTACTGCGAATGACCACCCCATCATACGATTCAATAATCGATAAAATTTCCTGCCGTGTTAAGGTATAACCCTCAGTGTTTTCATAACCCAGAACGCTGAGTTCTGACCACAATACGGGATGATTTTGATCAATATGAAGAATTTTCATGGAATGTATCTAAAAGCCCAAGATGAATTTTGCAATCAAAAAGT
>CALJFV010000051.1 GCA_938074515.1 uncultured Flavobacteriaceae bacterium | reverse complement strand
AACTCTCGCTGTGGTAAGGTTTGAAGAAATTCTGGAAAAATGAATATGGCTTTGGGCTGGGCTACTACACCAATTTGATTTTTTAGTGGCCCTAAATCTATCCCCGTTTTTCCACCGATTGCGGCATCAACCATGGCAAGTAGGGTAGTGGGGACATTTAAGTAATCAATACCTCGCCTAAAAGTGCTGGCTACAAAACCACCGAGATCTGTTACGACACCACCGCCCAGATTGATGATAAGACTTTTACGATCTGCGCCATTCTCCGATAGGTTTTCCCATAACTTTTGGGCCCATTCGATGGATTTAGAGCTTTCACCTTGAGGAATAGTCATTAATTTAAGGACCTTTCCGGTAATATTTTCTTTGAATATCGGGTAGCAATGTTGCCGAGAAGCCTCATCGGTGAGCACAAAGATTGAACTCCATTGTCCCTGTCCTAAAAAATTGTTTAGCTCAGTCCAAGCTTGGGAACCAAGTCCAATTATGTGGTCAGTATTTTCAATCGAATAGGACATTTAGAAAAGCCTTTTTGTAAAAAAAATAAAGTCCAAATCTAACTATATTTGTGCTTATTTATAGACTGTATGACGGGAAATAAACTGTTTGATAACACCCAAAAGGCATTTGTACTAAAGACAGATGCCGCTCTTGAAAGGGCCTACGCACTTTTCAGAATGATTTCTAGTGAATCCTTGGTAAAAATTGGAACTAATCTCACTAAAATGGCCCTCAACATGCATTTGCCTGTAGAAGGTTTGATTCGCGCTACAGTTTTTGATCATTTTTGTGGTGGTGTCAATGAACAAGACGCTATGAAGGTGGTGAAATCATTGCAGTCGGTGGGTGTTCGTTCGGTTTTGGATTATTCGGTTGAAGGTAAAGAAGAGCAGGCTCAATTTGACGCCACAAAAGATAAAGTACTCTCTTTAATTGAATTTTCTACAGAAAAAGCTTCTATGCCTTTCGCGGTTTTTAAACCTACTGGCTTAGGGCGATTTAAAATTTGGGAAGCCAGTGCCCAGGGTGCACTACAAGGACCACTTTTAGAGGAGTGGAATCGTGTAGTTCAGCGTTACGATGACCTCGCAAGTGCGGCTGAGCGCAATAATTTAATGCTGCTTATTGATGCAGAGGAATCCTGGATGCAAGACGGTGCAGATGCGTTGTGTACTCAAATGATGTTTCGATACAATAAAAATCACCCAGTTGTATTCAATACACTTCAGTGTTATCGTCACGATCGCCTGGATTATCTAAAAGAATTACATCTACAGGCGAAGGCCAAAGGGATAAAACTAGGATTTAAAGTGGTGCGTGGGGCTTATATGGAAAAAGAAAACCAGCGTGCCTTGAATATGGGATATTCTACTCCTATTTGTCGAGACAAACAACATACTGACGAGGTTTTCGACTCTGTGGTCGCTTATATCCTAAAAAACATTGATGATATTTCACTTTTTGTGGGCTCTCATAATGAAGAAAGTACGCTCAAAGCTCTGGAGTTAATGGAACAACATGGTATTGAAAAGGACGATCAAAGAGTATGGTTTGGCCAATTATATGGTATGAGTGATCATATCACCTACAACTTGTCCGATCAGGGTTATAATGTCGCTAAGTATATACCATTTGGCCCTGTTAAAGATGTCATGCCCTATTTGATTCGTAGAGCTGAAGAGAACACTTCGGTGGCTGGACAGACGAGTCGGGAACTAGAGTTGCTCAAAAAAGAATTAAAACGTCGGAAGTCTAGCCGAGGACACTCTTAAATTCACGATGAGAAATGCCATCAAAATGTAAATTGTAGATGGTATTTTATAAATCGTCACATTACAAATTTTTATTCTCGGGAGGATTTAGGGATATTTATTCTCCAATCATTCCAAAATCTGTATTATGAAACAAATTAATCTACTGTTTTTATTTGTTCACCTAATTACATTTCCTAGTTTATCTCAAGGCCCAAGTCAGCAATACCTCGACATGATTGGCTATGAAGAGTTGTTGGTGCTATATAACGATTTCGAAACTGATTCAATTACTCAGCAGAAAATTATTCTCACCTATCGTAATCGGGCAATAGAGGAAGGTGATACGCTAAAAATTGCTAGAAGCTATGACAGATTGGCCAGAATATTTAATCCACAAAAAAATATTAAATACGCGGATACTCTGCTTAGTTTAACTAAAAACTGGGATAATATAACATACCCAGCATTAGCATTTATATTAAAGGGATTTGAATATGGAAGGCTTGACGATGTAAAAAATCAGTATGAAAGTTTAAATATGGCTCTTGAATTATCTAGGAAAAATAAAAATGTTAGTCAGCAGCTGTATATCTTGGATTTAATGATTTATTTGAGAGCTACATGGGGTGATGTGTTTAAGGCAATTGAATTGCAAAAGCAACGTCATTCGATCTTGTTATCTCGAGATATTCTTGAGGGAATTGCGAAAAGCACACGTCAAGAATTACATGACAGAATTCCTTCAATTTTTGCAGAGAATATGATGAATTCATACAAATCCTTTGTTCATTGTTATGTCAAATCAAAGGAATATCAACTTGCAGAGAATTATGTGGATTCAATTAGAACACATATTGCCAATAATAGGGATCTAATTAATCTGGACGAACATATTCTTTGGATTTTGGATTCAGACACTGAATTGGGATATTGGGCGGGAGATTACGATCGAGTTTTAAACAATTTAGATAGAATTAATAAAATGCTTGAATATGACGAATATCCTCGGCT
>CALJFV010000050.1 GCA_938074515.1 uncultured Flavobacteriaceae bacterium | reverse complement strand
GCTTTTCATTATTCTGACTTCGGAATTTACTCGGCACCCCTGAGGGAATTTGCGCCAGGAGTTTTCCCGATAAACTTAGCAGAATCAGCAGATATAAATATCGACTCATAGGTTTATTTTGCGGGGTAAAGTTAAGGTATTTTAAAAGGAATTGAGTACTTTCCTTGCATGCTGAAACTCAGGATCAATCCCAATCTTTTGGAATGTGGCACCGATGAAGCTGGCCGAGGGTGCTTGGCGGGTCCAGTAACCGCAGCGGCTTGTATTTTGCCCGATGATTTTGCACATCCCTTACTTAACGACTCTAAAAAACTCAGTGCGTCGCAACGCGACGAATTACGGACGATTATCGAATCTTCTGCCATTACGTGGGCTGTCGCTCATGTAACCGAAGCCGAAATTGATTCCATGAATATTCTCAACGCTTCGATTGAAGCCATGCACCGCGCCATTTTAAAACTAGATCCTCTTCCAGAATTTATCGCCGTAGACGGCAACCGATTTAAGCCAATAGGACAGATTCCCTTTCAATGCGTGGTAAAAGGAGATGGAAAATACCAAAATATCGCAGCGGCGTCTATTTTGGCAAAAACCGAGCGAGATCAATACATGAAAAAGCTTCATTTAGCATACCCCCAATATGATTGGCAACAAAACAAAGGATATCCCACGGCAAAGCATCGTGCGGCGATTGCTCAATTTGGAGACACGCCCTATCATAGAAAAACCTTTAGATTGCTCCCCAATCAATTAACACTGAATTTATAATACGTTGGGGCTTGAACGCATTGAATCCTGAATACAGCGATGGAATCCTAAATAAGCCATTGACAATTAATTGATCCTTTCTATTTTTGCGTATGCATAAAGCCCTTTTTTACCTCTATCTGTTGTTTTTTTTCGCACTGATTGGATGCAACGACAATCGGAAAAGCCCCTTTGAGCCATGGCAATTAATCGGTTTGGAAACCACCCATATTCTGTCGCTAAATAATGCGCCCATAGTGCTCCAAAACAAGGATAAATTCCCAGATGATACAGCTATTTTTTCACTACCTAAATGGCCTTCAATTATAGACAGTTTGGTGAGTCAATTTAAGCCCGAGCTGGGCAACCTTCTTTTGATTAACCAGCCCCAACAAAATTCGGCACTGAGCGATAGTGTCAAATTAGAATATGTTTTGATCTTAGCCTTCGAAGAGGCAACTCACCCGAAACTTCCCAAAGAAATTATCATAGGTGCAGACACCACCTTTGTGTTTTCAAAAAATCAGTATTTATTATTTAGCAATAAAAATTCACTCGATTTTGAACCGCAACAGCCAGACAAAAAAGTCATCAACGCTCTTGCTAAGATGTTCGAATTAAAAAAGGACAAGCCACTGCTGGTTGCAAAGAGATTTGAGGAAACATTGGGCAAAATCTCTCTCAAACATGATTCTTGGGTTATTTTTGAGCCACAATCCGGTTCTGTAGACCAATCAGCGCATGGGGTAGTGCTTCGTTCAGAAATTAGTGCTGTGCCTGGCCAAAAATCTACCCTTTCCACATATGACTTAGGGCAAAATCCTGGGGTTATAAGAAGTCCTGAAATTGTGCCCCTGAACGCCAATTCATGTGTGAGTTTGTCGTTAAATAATCCGCAATCACTTTTGTCCAGAATTCGGGCGGTAGATTCAATGTTTGTACTCAGTCCTTTGATTGAGAGTATAGATGAGGTAAGTTTAATTGAATTCACAAGCAGTCGTTCATTGGCGCTTAAAAGTCTGGACTTGAACATGAGTCTGAGCGCTTTGACACAAAATTGGACGGGAGAAGAAAATTTCAGGGGGGTGTCAATAAAATCCTTTGAACCCCAGAGTCATTCATTGAATCCAATTCCATTAATTTTTGATGAAATTCCTCAAATGAGTCATGTATTTGTTTGGGAGGATTTCTTAATCCTGACCCAAAGCCTTGATTTGGCAAAAGAGTACATCATTCAGTTGCAGAATAAAAACATATTGGCGCAAAGTAGCGCTTGGCAGGGGAGTGAAGAAGATATGGCGCGAGAAAGTAATTTATTTTCATGGACTATCGACGCACAAAACAAGCAAGTCGAAACTATTCAACTCATTGAGGATCGCGGCTTCGCACACGTCAATTATTCAATGCAGTCAAGAGGGCAAAAAGTCAATAATGAAGGTCAAGGACCCCTATTGCGCAGCATCATGCTTGAGGCGCCCGTGGCTAAAGCACCGAAATTTTTCAGCAATCACAAATCAGGCGGTAAAAATATCGTCGTTCAAGACGAAAATCATCGCCTGTATTTTCTTGCCCCAAGTGGCAAGACGATTTGGTATCGAGATCTGAAAGAACCTGTTCTCGGTGAGGTTCAAGAGGTCGATATTTTGCGCAATGGCAAAAAACAACTGGCCTTTGCAACAGCTTCAAAATGGTATGTCATTGATCGTAATGGACGGGATGTAACTTTATTTCCCAAAAGCTTCAAAGATCCTATTACACAACCTCTGGCCATTTTTGATTATGATAACAACAGAAAGTATCGTTTTGTCATTACTCAGGGGCCCACTGTGTTAATGTATGACGCCCAGGGTAAACGGGTTAAGGGATTTTCCTATAACAAAGCACCCGCCGCAGTGAG
>CALJFV010000049.1 GCA_938074515.1 uncultured Flavobacteriaceae bacterium | reverse complement strand
CGTTCTACCTTATACTACCCTCTGAATTCAGAATTTAAATTAGGGGTGGGCTATGGTTATATTGCCACTGATCCTAGTTTCGAAACCTTTGAAGACGAAAAAAACACCAGCGAACACCGCTTACATACCGATTTAATGTTTACTCGGAGTTTTAGTCATGGTGCTTGGATCAACAGATACCGTCTTGAGCAGCGTTACTTGTCCAATGATGCTGATGCTTATGACCCTTCACAGCGTATGCGTTATATGTCACGGATCAACTATAAATTGACCTCAAAGTTTTCGCTTTCGGTTTTTGATGAAATATTTTTAAACCTGCAACGTCCTGTATTCAGTCAAAACCGGCTCTATTTTGGGATGGGGTATCAGGCTACCCCATTGCTTAATGTCCAGTTAGGTTATATGAAGAATCACTTTTCTAATGCTAACTTTAACCGTCTTGTGATTACTCTTTGGTACAATACAAGCAGTATTTAGAGCCCTTATTCGCCATAAAATCAATGAATACATTATAAATTTTATTGTAATTTAGACCTTAAATTCACTGTTATGTTCAGAATACTTTTCATGGGCCTTTTGGCGGCCACAATTTCCATCGGCTGTAAAAACGAGGTCAAACAAATTGACACAGAAAGTCAAAACACACAGACCGATACAAATACACCAAAACCAAGTATGGAGGCCAATAAAGAAACCGTAGTGGTAAGACTTGAGTCTAAAAGTGGAAGTACCGCAACTGGTTTAGCTATTTTTGTTCAAGAATACGGCCAAGTTCGGCTCATCAGTGAATTCGAAGGGCTAACCCCAGGGGTTCATGCCATGCACCTTCACGAAAAAGCTGATTGTTCTGCGGCAGATGGAACATCTAGTGGAGGACATTGGAATCCAACTTTTGAAAAACACGGCTCATGGGGTGATCCTAAAGGTTATCACCGAGGCGATATTGGAAACTTAACGGCAAAAGCTGATGGAACTGCAAAACTCATGTTTCAAACCGACCAATGGTGTATCGGATGTGGTGATGAAACCAAAGATATTCTGGGTAAGGCGGTAATCCTCCACGATGGACGAGACGATCTAACCACTCAGCCCACCGGTAACGCTGGTGGTCGCATCAGTTGTGGTGGGATTATTAAATAAACCCTTAATCTAGACAATTACTTCTTACTGTTATCCTGCCTCCAACCTTTGTAAAACACAAGCCGTACATGGGGAAATATCAATGGGCAAGATTTTAGTCCAGCAGCTCTAAACCAGTTTACTCTAAATCGATAACCACGTCAGAAACTCCCCGGCGTACTTTTGCAAAATTAGCAAATTGATCTTCGGGACTTCTATGCCCCACAGGCAACAACAATACCGCCTTGAGGCCCATTTCTGAAAGGCCCAGGATCTCATCGTATTGCTCTGGATAAAATCCCTCCATAGGACATGAATCTATGCCTTCACTCGCGCAAACAGTCAATAAATTTCCTAAAGCAATATAGGCTTGCTTGGCCAACCAAATTTCAAGATTTTCAGGGGTCATCTGACCCATTTCTTTAAGTAGAAAATCGCGAAAAGGAGCAAGAATTTTCTCTTCCGTCCCGCGCTGTTGCATCACTAACTTAAAGTAAGAATGAATAAATCCATCCGTAAGCTCAGTTTTCGTACATACGACTAACAAATGCGAGCATTGCTCAATCTGTTTTTGATTCATTGAAGCGGCCACCAGATTTTTTTTGAGTTCACTATTGCTGATTACCAATAGTTTGAGGGGCTGCAGGCCGTAGGATGAGGCCGTGAGATTAAAAGCTTCTTTAAGTATTTGTATTTGGGTATCAGTTAATTTTCGATTATCATCAAAAGCCTTGCAGGCATATCGCCATTTGAGTTGATCAATAATATTTTTGGACATCGCTTTTTTTTTGCAAAGGTAATACTTTGCCTCATTGAACCGTTTAAATCTTTGCACTCAATGGGTATAATGTGGGTATAATTAAATCTGAAAAAACCAAAGTTTAATGGCCAAAGCAGCGATCATAACGACCAAAAACTTTCGAATAAACCCATCTCCTTTTTTTACCGAAAGTCGACTGGAAATCCAAGCCCCAGAAGCATTGCCTATGGCAAGAATAAAACCAATTTTAAAATCTACTTTATCGTTAAGAATAAAGACAATTAACGCAGCTAAAGAATAGATCAGCACTACAAAGACTTTAGTCGCATTGGTGCGCACCAAATTGATATGGTGAGCGTAATGTAGATATAGAATAATCAAAAATCCAATTCCTGCATTTATAAATCCGCCGTATATCCCTAAAAAGAAAAAAACAATAATCCCTTGCCAAAGATACCGGCCAGTAAGCCGTTCTGCCTTTTCTGCAAGGTCAATGTCTGGCTTGAAAATGATGATCAGCATTACAACCAGCATAATGATTGCCAAAACCTTATTGAATAAGCCTTCGTCGATATGAACCGCGATCTTGGCGCCAATTAGCGCTCCCAGTAAGGCCGACAAACCGATGTAGGTATTGAATGGAAAAGTAGACACCCCTTTACTGCGAAATCCCATGGTGGCCATAAAGGTCTGTATGACAATGGCAACACGATTAGTTCCGTTGGCCACGGCTGGTGGCAACCCCATAAAAATTAAAAATGGCAAGGATAAAAGACTCCCACCGCCCGCTATAGTATTGATAAAACCCACTACAAATCCGATTAAAATCAGCAGTAGATATTGTAATAAAGGATCCATATAACAAAGGTAATTCGAATATTTTTAGTACTTACTTAAATGGTAGCCTTCAGGCCATTAAAATTATGCTTTAGGACTTGTATAATTCTACAAAAGCGTCCTATATTTGCAACCGCCTAGGAGAAATGGCAGAGTGGTCGAATGCGGCAGTCTTGAAAACTGTTGAGGGTCACACCTCCGGGGGTTCGAATCCCTCTTTCTCCGCAGAATAAACGAAAAACCAGCGCGATTTGCGCTGGTTTTTTTATTTCCATGACCCGACAGTCAACCTAACCAGCAATACTTTACTGA
>CALJFV010000048.1 GCA_938074515.1 uncultured Flavobacteriaceae bacterium | reverse complement strand
TAGCGCCTTCTCGGGCGGGTCTGTGGCCACAATGCTAAACCAAATCGGGGGGATAGAGATAAATGGCGCTACCGGGCACTATGGTCAAAATTTAGGATATTACATCCGGGGGGGTAATAATCGTCAAGTTTTAATCATGGTGGATGGCGCGGTAGTCAGTGATGCATCAAGTATTGGGACAGATTTTGATTTACGCCTTATACCAGTAGATCAGATTGAATCGGTCACCATTGTTCGGGGACCCTCGAGTGTCCTCTATGGTTCGGGCGCTGCCACCGCGGTAATCTATATCAAAACCAAACAATACCGCTCCCAGAGCCCCAATGTAGTCCTGGAGCAATCTTTAGGGACTAATCGATCGACAGATCAATCCCCGCTGGATGGACTCAATCGTCATCAGTCGGCCAGCCTGGGTATGGGCCAAGGGCCTTGGCTAATACAGGCTCAAATAAGCACGCGCCATACCGATGGTTTATCTGCAGTAGCCCCTAACGGGCAGCAGCGTGACTTTGATCCCGATCAATTCACCCAATTCAATTCGCGGGCTCAAATAAAGTACAACGCCAAACAGGGTTGGTCCATGGCTCAATTTTTTGCCTACGATCGATTGCGGCAAGATTTCGATGCATTTACCTACCAAGACGCCCCTTTTCAGAGCAAGACTGAGCAGTGGCGTACTGGGGGCACTTTTTATTATAAAGTAAAAAACTCAAGATATGAGTTTCACGATCAATGGTCGCGGACCAGAAGAAACATTAATAGCGATTATCCAGCGGTTTACGAGGCTCTAAATTATAATGCAGATCAATTTTTTACCACCCGATGGAGCGAAAAATTGGAGACCGTAATCGGTACACAAGGAGGTTGGTCTTCCATGGATTTGGCTCAGGCCTATGGCCCTGAAGACCCATTAAATACAGTATTGATGCATCGCGAATCTCGTACTTATTTTATCGATTCATATTTAAACATAGCCTACCGCCCTTTGACTTCTTTTTCTATCGATCTGGGTGGGCGATGGCATCATCATATGCGCTATGGTAATCAAGGCGTGTATCAATTGAGTCCTCGATATACGTTTTCTAATCTATGGGGAGAATTTAGTCTTTACGGGCGCTATGGAACTGCATTTATCGCTCCATCATTATATCAATTATATGACCCTGTTTATGGTAATCAAGATCTAAGTCCTGAATTCAATAACAGTGGAGAGTTTGGACTGATTTGGCAGAAAAAAGAAGCCGAATTGGCCATAAGATGGTTTCAAAGGCATGAACAGCAAGCCGTAACATTTTCTTTATTGGATCCTGATCTTTATGTTTATCAGTACGACAATAACGATGAAAATCAGCGCCGCTCTGGTTTAGAAATAGAGGGAAAGATTCAGGCAACTTCCCGGTTAAATGTAGCGCTGTTCTACACCTATGTGAACGCCCGAGATTTTGAGCTTTTGCGTGTCCCACCGCATAAGTTAAATTGGCACACCAATGTGCGTATCAATGATCGTGAAAAACTCAGTCTTCGTTGGACTTGGTCCGATGTGCGACGAGATCAATTTTTTGATACCAATACCTTTACTACCCAAAATATCGCACTCAAGCCATATCACTGGGTCGATCTGGTTTATTCAGCACAACTTAGTGAGGGGCTGAACGCCCAGGTCAGCATTACAAATTTGCTTAACCAAGAAGCGCAGCCGCTTTATCGGTATAGCGGCCAAGGACGAAATCTATTTTTAGGTTTACGTTGGCAGTCGCGGTGATTCTTGTGAAATTAATAAACATTCTTACCGGTTATTCTTAATAACTTTTCCCGGGGTGTGCTGGGAAAAGTCCTTATTTTAGTGCCTCAATTTTAAAAGTAAAGACACCATGTCCGACACTGTAGAACACATCAAATGTTTGATTATTGGATCCGGCCCAGCAGGCTACACTGCAGCCATTTATGCCTCTCGTGCCGATTTAAACCCGGTACTCTATACAGGTCTTGAGCCAGGGGGTCAGTTGACGACCACCACCGAAGTGGATAATTTCCCCGGCTATCCCGAGGGTGTCGATGGTCCTACGATGATGGTTCAGTTGCAGCAACAAGCCGAGCGATTTGGCACTCAAGTACGCATCGGTATGGTGACTCAGGTTGAGTTGAGTCATGAAGTAGGAGGGGTGCACAAAGTTGTCGTGGATAATACAACCGAGTTAACTGCGGACACAGTAATTATCTCTACAGGGGCAACCGCGAAGTACCTCGGTTTACCCAGCGAACAAAAACTGCGTGGTGGCGGGGTTTCAGCCTGCGCCGTTTGTGATGGATTCTTTTATCGCGGCCAGGATGTAGCTATAGTTGGGGCAGGGGATACTGCGGCTGAAGAGGCAACCTATCTGGCCAATATTTGTAAATCGGTGACCATGTTAGTGCGCCGCGATGAAATGCGCGCCTCAAAGGCAATGCAGCACCGCGTATTTGGCATGAAAAACATTGATGTCCGTTTTAATACTGAGGTCGATGAGGTATTGGGCGATACTGTCGTGGAAGGCTTGCGCATGGTCAATAATCAAACTGGTGAGAAGGAAGAAATCGCCATTACCGGATTGTTTATTGCTATTGG
>CALJFV010000047.1 GCA_938074515.1 uncultured Flavobacteriaceae bacterium | reverse complement strand
AAATCAGAAAGCCCGGCGAATGCCGGGCTTTCTGATTTCTTATAATGTGTATTGTGTATTAAAGAAAATTTATTCTTTAACCAATTTGAGGTTAGCAATAACTCCATCACGATACACACGAACGAAGTATGTTCCTTGACTCAACGCATCAACGGCAACCTGAGCCTCAGTACTCTGAATATCTTCTACCAGTACCAATTGACCCAGAACATTGCGCAGTTCAATACGCTGCATCGGTGTCTCAGAACGGAGGTTAAACGACTGCGACGCAGGATTTGGATACAAGGACAGTCCTAGTGATTCTTGAGACTCTATACCCAATACACCAGCAACGGTAAATGTAAAAGCTGGAGACCAGTTTCCAACTGCACACTCTGTATTACCACGAACGCGCCACCAGTAGGTGTAACCTTCTTGCATCCCTAAAATAAGAGACGACGGAAACTCTGAGCTCTGCGCAAATTGCACATTAGTAAAGTCAATATCACGAGACACCTCAACATCGTAACTCGTTACTGATTGTCCACCATTGGACCACTGTAATTCGTAAACAATTGGAATGTCTACAGCACCATCTACCGGATCTAACAAATCAGACATTGGTACAGCACTTGGATCATCACTAAGCACACTCAATGTAACAGGAATAGTCTGAGTCTCTCCAGTTCCCACAATATCAATTTCTATAGCGTAATCCCCAGCAGCCAAATTCTCTACGCCACTCAAGGTCATAGTGCTCGAGCCTGTATCTGACAAAGTTGGATTTGAAAAGCTTGCGCTTACACCTGAGGGTAAGCCTGCGGCACTAAATGAAACACCACCGGTATAACCATTTAATGGATTGTAATTCACTGTAAATTCAGCTGCAGAATCACCAACACAAAGATACACTTGACCGTCATGGGTCAAGGCTAAGAAATCTGGAGTCCCCATTCCTGTGATGATGATAGAAATGTCTTGTACCCCATTCGCTAAGTTGGCACCCTTATGAGAGATTTTTGCTGTGTAAGTACCTACAGCGCCACCAATTTCTATTTTCTCAACATTATCGACAAAGTTATCCGCTTGTGTCGCCGCCCCAGTAAAGTTTCCTGGATCCAATCGCCATGGAAAGGACTCTACTCCTGCAGCACTGATCAATCTAAAGTCGATGTCATTAACGAGCATAGGCGTTGGGTCATCTAAACTCGTCGCATTTGCTGGGAGCGATGTTCCTGGTAGATCTGTCCAGGTCACTGATCCCATAAGGGGCTCAGTACCATCTGCACTGACACTAAATACAATTGTTTCTCCTGAAGCCAAACTTTCTTCGATTATATAAGACGAATCATTACGACCTGCAATAACCTCAGCACCACGCTGAACATTCAAAAGCCCCCAGCCAAATCGATAATCCGGACCATCAGCAGATCCAGTTTCATCGGCTGTATGGATCGCGAGCCCACGAAGGGTGGCCCCTTTCATAAAGGTGCTATTTAGCTGATTGTAATACTGTTGGAGTAAAATAAGGCTCCCGGCAACATTAGGACTCGACATGGAGGTTCCACTATAATTCGCATAGGCTGTGTTCGACCCTCCTACTGAAGAATACATATTAACGCCTTTACCTGAAATATCAGGCTTAACACGACCATCATCAGTAGGGCCCCAACTACTGAAACCAGACATGGCTACACTAGATGGACCGGTATAATTTAGTACTTCAAAAGTCGCCGCTACGGTTAATGCGTTTTTGGCTGTTGACATGTCGGTCAAATAGTCGAACCCGCCATCACCTGGGTTTATTCCACTTTGTCGATCGTTACCCGCAGAAACACAGGCCAGATAAAAAGGTGCATTATATTGGATGTTATCTAGACCGCGTGCGTCCCCGTCATAATAACCCAGACGCCACAGTGGTGCGTTTTGTATGTTGCTCCCGTAAGAGTGGTTTGACACGAGCAAACCATTTCCGGCTGCCGTAATCATTTCAGGATAATCACTAAACCAATCATGAGCCCAGAGCGTTCCCTCAGGAAGCATACCTTTGGCGGCTCCGTTGACCACGGTGCCATTACCGACTAAGGTACCCGCAACGTGTGTGGCATGATCCCCCCAGTTTGTAGCCCCGTCAATTTGCTGAACACGACCATCTAAAAGTTGATGCGTCTCGCGCACCGCACTTCCGTCCCATTCACCGACAACCATATCTTGACCGTCTAAATCAAGCCCAGTAACTCCTCCGGTGTGTAAGGTGTTTGCTCGGGTGGTAATCCCTCCCTCGCGATTGTGGGTAATGCGATACTTTGGCTGACCATTTTCGTAGATACCCACCAAAGAACCGTAAAAACCATCTTCACTTTGAATCGTTTCTGGCCATCCTTTAACAGCGGCCATTTGAAGCGCTAAGGCTCTTTGTTCCTGTTCTTTCTGCAAAAATTCAGCACGCAGCTCCGCGAGCTTCACGAAATCGTAATCTTTAGTCAGTTCCGCACGTTGTGCTGGAGTTTGCGCCAATAACATTGGGCTTACAAACAATGAAAGGAATAAACTTTTGTAAAATTTTACCATGATTAATTTTTTTTTTGTGAATGTACAAAACAATCAACTTTGAACAAAGCTGTCTTAATTAAAATTAACAAAATTAAGGGGCGATTAGGGCTGCGGCACCCATGATCGCCATATGTTCATGTTGCCCAGCAACAATGACTGTATGGTCCAACTGCTGGGTATACTCAAAATTGTTTATTGTCTCTTTCATGGACTGCCAAAAAAACGGATAAGCCTTTGCGATAGAGCCCCCAATAATAATTGCCTCTGGGGCATACATGGACATGACCATTTTTACGGCATTTCCCAGGTGTATGCCATAGTGATTAAATGCCTCAACAGCCATTACCATATTTTGTTGGGCTTGATCGTAGAGGGCTTTGGCAGATTGACCATAATGTCTTGCAAAAAAAGCACTAGCGGCATAATCCTCTATGATTCCGTCTTTATAGGGCATCATGCCAATTTCCCCGGCTCCTGCCATAAGGCCAGAATAAAGTTTCCCATTAATAATTATTCCCATACCAAGTCCTGTACCTAGAGTCAGGGCTAAAAAATTTTTATAAAGTCGTCCCTGTCCATAATGCGCATGACCTAAAGCATAGCAACCCGCATCATTATTTAGTTTTACCGGCAGAGAAAATTCTTTAGTCAAAATTTCTGCCAGCGGTAATTCATACCACATCGGGAGGTTTTGCAAATCGTAAATGAATCCCTTTTCGGGATCGATTATGCCGGGCACGCCTAAACCAATGCCTTGAACATTGTTTAAATCAAAAGAACCAATATTGGTGATCAATTCATCCAACAGCTCCTGACGATCTTTGAAATTATCTACCTCAAAACTCCTTTTTTCAAGCAATTGACCCCGGGCTACCAAACCCAGATCAATATTGGTCCCGCCGATGTCTATTCCCAGGGTTTTTAAGCGATTCAAAGCCATATCATAATGTTCTATAAATGGTTACTGCTGGTGTTTTTTTTGGCCTAATGTTTTATTGCGAATTAATGGTTTCGCCCAAAAACCGATGCTCAAAATATAAACCAAGGGCAATAATAATAGGGTCATAGCCCATTGTAAATTCATCATATCTCCAACAAATCCAACAATCAATGGCCAAATCGCGCCTCCAGCAATACCTGTGCACAAAATACCCGAAAGCGCGCCGTGATGATTGGCCACTGAATTCAATCCCAGTGAAAATATTATCGACCACATCACCGAAATACAAAATCCAATAGCCGGAAAGGAGATTAAGGCCCATGCCGCCGGACCATAAAGTGAGATTAACAAAAATATGATCGCTCCTGAACTACTCATAATCAGTACTTTTTTGCTGTCAAAAAGTTTTAAAAGCAGCAAGCCCATTAATGAACCTACGGTGAGCATGGCCCAGAAATAAGAGACCGTCGCGGTGCCGATATACTCATCAGCGTAATGATGGTGGGCCCTTAAATACTGAGCCATCCAATTACCAATACCCTGTTCAAAACCAACATAGGCGAAAATCCCTAAGAAGAATAAATAGGCCCAACGATTCAACAACAGTTCTTTGTAAGCCGAAACAGCCCCAACTTGTTCTTCATTTGTTTTATCAACTTTGGGAAATGAAATCATCCATATCACCCCCAAAATTAATAAAGCCAATAACGCGAAAAAGA
>CALJFV010000046.1 GCA_938074515.1 uncultured Flavobacteriaceae bacterium | reverse complement strand
TGCCGAAGCGACCATCACCAATTGGTTAAAAAATATTGGGGATACCATCGAGATGGATGAGCCTGTTTTGGAAATAGCCACGGATAAAGTTGACAGCGAAGTTCCCAGCGAAGTCTCGGGTGTTTTGGTGGAACAGTTATTTGCGGTTGATGAGGTGGTGGAAGTTGGGGCCGTTTTGGCCGTAATCGAAACCGACCAAGATGCCCCAAATGATTCAATTATTGTTGATCAGGCCGTGGTGGCTGATATTGCTCAAGAGGTACTTGAGACAGTGAGCCAGCCACTGATTCAATCCACATCAGACCAACAGACAGTGGTCACCAGTAGTGAGGGCCGTTTTTATTCGCCGCTTGTGCGCAATATTGCCCAACAAGAGGGTATCGCGCAGCAAGAATTAGACGCCATAATTGGTACTGGTAAGGAGGGACGTGTGACCAAATCAGATATTTTGGACTATGTCGCCCAACGTACCTCCGGGCCAAAAGCGATGCCAGTCGCTGCAGTGACTGAATCTGTCCAACAACGGCAAAGTACTCAAGAAATAGCGCCATTAACGGCTTCAGTAAACCCTACTCAGAGCCCTATAAAGCCACAGGCAGTGCCCTTACAGCAAGGTGATGAAATTATCGAGATGACCCGTATGGGCAAACTCATTGCACATCATATGACGGCCAGTGTGGCCACTTCTGCTCACGTACAGAGTTTCGTAGAGTGTGATGTCACTAAAATTTGGCAATGGCGTAATCGTGTGAAAAATTCATACGAAGCGCGAGAAGGAGAAAAGCTCACTTTTACCCCAATTTTCATGGAGGCGGTAGCACGGGCCTTGAAAGACTTTCCGATGATGAATATCTCTATTGATGGCGATAAAATCATCAAGCATCGTGCAATAAATCTCGGTATGGCTGCGGCCTTGGATGACGGAAATTTAATCGTTCCTGTGATTAAAAATGCGGATCAGTTGAACTTGGTGGGGATGAGTAAGGTAGTAAATGACTTGGCCAAGCGCGCAAGAGCAAACAAATTAAAGCCCGACGAGATTGCCGGTGGAACTTACACAGTGACCAATGTGGGGAACTTTGGGAGCATCATGGGAACACCAATAATCAATCAACCACAGGTCGGTATTTTGGCTTTGGGAGCGATACGAAAAATGCCAGCAGTGATTGAAACCAGCGAAGGAGACTTTATTGGGATTCGCTATAAAATGTATTTGTCGCACAGTTATGATCACCGAGTGGTCAACGGTGCATTAGGTGGAATGTTTGCTAAGCGGGTCGCGGATTATCTTGAGGCCTGGGATCCTCAGCGTGAAGTTTAATGACTATGGCCTTAACCCTAAACAAACCGATCTGTTTTTTTGACCTCGAGACCACAGGGGTTCAAGTGGCTCTAGATCGTATCGTAGAAATTTCCATACTAAAAGTCTGGCCCAACGGGAATAAAGAGTCTGTTACATGGCGTGTTAATCCAGAACAACCAATACCGGCTCAAGCGACTGAAATTCATGGTATTGATGACGCAATGGTCGCTAATGAGCCGAATTTCAAGGCCTTAGCGCCTAAGGTGGTCCAAATGATTAAAGACAGTGATTTAGCGGGTTTTAATAGTAATCGATTTGATATTCCTCTTTTGGCCGAGGAACTTTTACGCGCAGATGTTGATATAGACTTGCGCAAACATGCTGCGATAGACGTGCAGACCATTTTTCATAAAATGGAAAAACGTACTTTGACCGCAGCCTATAAATTCTATTGTGATAAAGATTTAGAAAACGCCCATAGTGCCGAGGCGGATACCCTCGCTACCTATGAGGTGCTTGAGGCACAGCTTGAGCGTTATCCCGAGCTTGGCCAAGATGTGGCTTCATTGGCTGAGTTTAGTGCGCACAAAAAATTTGCAGATTTTGCAGGGTACATTCAATATGATGATAAGGGTGAAGAAATTTTTGCTTTTGGTAAGCATAAAGGAACTTCTGTCGCTCGTGTTTTAGAGCAAGAACCGGGTTATTTTGGGTGGCTATTGAACGCCGATTTTCCGCGCTACACCAAAAAAGTCTTGACCCAAATTAAACTGAGGGCTTTAAACACAAAACACTAGTGATGAAAATAATTTGCGTTGGTCGGAATTATGCAGAACACATTAAGGAGTTGGACAATCAGCGTCCTGAAGAGCCGGTATTATTTATGAAGCCTGACTCTGCAGTTATCCTGAAGAACAACCCCTTTATTATGCCAACTTTTTCCTCTGACATTCATTACGAAGTTGAGGTATTGGTTAAAATAAATAAAATTGGAAAGCACATTGATCGTGCGTTCGCGTCGGACTATTATGAAGAAATAGGTTTAGGCATTGATTTCACCGCTCGTGATTTACAAGCTACATTGAAAGCAAAAGGCTTGCCTTGGGAGCGCGCCAAAGGTTTTGATGGCTCAGCAATGATCGGTCAATTTGTAAATAAACAGACCTTAGGGGATTTGGAAAATCTAGATTTTTCACTTCAAAAAAATGAGGAAATTGTACAAAAAGGCAATACCGCAGACATGTTGTGGAAGATTGATGAGTTGATTGAATATATTTCAAAATATTTCACTTTAAAGATTGGAGATATTATCTTTACCGGTACTCCCTCAGGGGTGGGGCCGGTAACCCCGGGAGATCAATTGGTGGGGTTTGTCAATAACCAGGAGTTTTTCTCCTTAAAAGTTAAGTAGATGAGTGTTTATTCTATTGATAATTTGAAGGAAGTTATGGGCGATGACCCTGAGTTCATCGCCGTTGTGGTACAAACTTTTTTAGAAGAGATCCCGCCCGACTTAGAGGGCTTAAAAGCCGCCGTAGCTGAGGGTGATCGTAAGCGTGCTTATGGATTTGCCCACAAAATGAAGCCCAATATCGAAATGTTTGGGGTTGATTTGATGAAAAATATTCGCTCAATTGAGACGTGGTCACGCTCCTCTAAAGACATCGATGCGGTACAGCCGTTAGTTGATGAGGTGAATGAAGTTCTTCAATTAGTTTTTATCGAATTGCGTCAAGATTTTAATCTGTAGATGCTCGCCGAAATCATTACCATTGGTGACGAAATTTTGATTGGCCAAATCGTCGACACCAACAGCACATTTTTATGTAAAGTTTTAAACCAGGCTGGAATTGAGGTTTATCAAATCACTTCAGTTCATGACGAGCGTACCCATATTTTAAAAGCACTGGAAGATGCTTCCCAGCGCGTTTCATTGGTTTTGATTACCGGAGGCCTCGGTCCGACTAAGGACGACATCACCAAATCTTGTTTTGTCGCGTTTTTTGAAGATCAACTCATTTTG
>CALJFV010000045.1 GCA_938074515.1 uncultured Flavobacteriaceae bacterium | reverse complement strand
TCAGCGATTGCGTGTAGGGTTAATGTGGTTTTACCAGAAGATTCTGGACCATAGATTTCAATGACTCGGCCTTTTGGATACCCGCCTACCCCTAAAGCTAAATCAAGGCCTAATGAACCGGTTGGAATTACTTCTACTTCTTCTACTGCCGAGTCGCCCATTTTCATGACAGCGCCTTTTCCGTAGGTCTTATCCAGTTTGTCTAAAGTGAGTTTTAATGCTTTTAACTTGGCTTCTTTTTCGCTGCTCATGATCTGATTTTTAACGGTTACACATTGATAGCGCTAAGGTAAGATTAATCCTGAATGAGGACAATAATTGAGCCTTACCTAACCCCTTATTTTGTTAACAACGTGTCGGATTTATAAATTCCAACGGTCATCGCTCCGCTGGTGTCGATTTGCGCACGATACATGCCAGGGGTATTAAAGCGCATGGATATATTGCCGTATTTATCCATAGCGATTACACCACCGTCGCCGCCAAGCTCCGGTATTTTCTTATCAATAACCGCACTGGTGGACTTTTCTAAATTAAAACCGCCATACTCAATCATGGCAGATATGTCGTGGGCGACTACGCCTCTTATAAAATACTCACCCCACCCCGTTGCCGAAACGGCACAACTTTTATTGTTGGCATAGGTTCCCGCGCCAATTATGGGCGCATCCCCTATCCTGCCAAAACGTTTGTTGGTCATTCCGCCGGTAGAAGTGCCTGCCGCGAGATTACCCTCCTTGTCTAAAGCAACACAGCCCACCGTTCCAAATTTTGAGGCTTTAAGTATGGGGTCATAAAACGCAAGTTTTTCATTCATCAAGTGAGCGGGGTCCTGGCTTGAGGCTGAGGCATTATTTTCTGCGTCTTGAACACGCATTAAATGTTCAAAACGACTTTGGGTAAAAAAGTAATCTTGATCCACCATTGAGAACCCCTGTTCTTTTGCGAATGCTTCAGCCCCTGTGCCATACATAAACACATGGGGGCTTTTTTCCATGACTGATCGCGCTAAATTGATGGGATTTTTTATGTGTTTGACCCCTGCGACGGCCCCTGCATTAAGGCTGGCCCCATCCATTATAGAGGCATCGAGCTCATTCGTCTGGTCTTGTGTAAAAACAGCCCCTTTGCCGGCATTAAACAAAGGACTGTCCTCCAAGATGTTGATGCTTGCGACAACCGCATCAAGAGCGCTGCCACCTTTTGAAAGGATCTCATGGCCCTCCCTTACGGCTTTGGATAAAACTTCCTTATACGCCGATTCAAGAGAGTCAGACATCTGACTTTTCAGGATGGTGCCTGCGCCTCCGTGTATGGCGATCGCGAATTTTGGCTGATTTTCCTTATCAAAATTGCTGTTTTTTGTCGACGAAACGCAAGAAAAAGCGATTAAAAACAAAAAAATTGAAAAAAATTTAAAAATTTTCATTGGTGTTGATTTGAGGGTTAAAAGTAGTAATAAAATACTTAAAATCAATGAGTTAAAGAAAAATTTATTGAGAGTCCCTAAATTAAAAAACGCTCTATTTCATCGATTAAATGCAAATAATTCGGATAAAGTGTTGTGTAATTCGAAAACTGTCGTATCTTTGTAATGAATCAAGCCCCAAATTTGATTTACCCCGAATTATGAAACTTATAACTTACAGCCTTTTGGCGTTGACCCTTGCCCTAACTTCTTGCTCTACTGAAGAGCTTGTAGAAACCCAATCTCCCATTGAATTCACTGTCGATTTGAATTTGGCCGAAGAGACCGACTCTCAGATGGCTAGTGAGATTCTTTATTATGTAAATGAGTACAGAAGCAACCAAGGTCTTGAGTCTATTGTTATGGACAGAACTTATGCTTCTGCTTACGCCGTGGAACACACCAAATACATGATCCAACAAAACAGAATCAGCCACGATGGTTTTACTGATCGTGCTCAGGGCTTGAGCAATCAAGGGGCCCAGTCTGTTGGTGAGAATGTGGGATTTGGCTATAGTTCAGCTCAGGAATTAGTTAATGCTTGGATTAACAGTCCGTCACACAGAGATGTTTTGGAAGGCAATTATACCCACAGTGGTATCGGTGCCTTGCAAGATGACTATGGTGTGTATTTTGTCACACAACTTTTTTATCGCAAATAGGTTTCTATTTATTCGGAAGGTTGGGCCCGCGTCGCCAAAACTCATTAGAGTGGGGCGATTAGCGGGCCCTTTTTTTATTTATACTTTTTTGACTTACATTTAAACAAACGAATAGTTATGGCTATAGCACCACCCTTTAACTTGACCCAGTGGATTGAAGACAACCGAGCATTGTTAAAACCACCTATTGGCAACAAAAATCTATACGTGGATGCAGAAGATTATATTGTAATGATTGTCGCAGGTCCAAACGCCCGAAAGGATTATCACTACAATGAAACGGAAGAGTTATTTTATCAAATAGAAGGCGAAATAACCGTTGTCATTCAAGAAGATGGTGAGCGTAAAGAAATGAAGCTTGGCCCAGGAGACATGTATTTACATCCAGCAAAGGTTCCGCATTCACCAGTACGCAGCGCGGGCTCGATAGGACTTGTTATAGAACGAAAGCGCGCGGGTCAAGGATTTACAGACGGGCTTATGTGGTTTTGTGAGCAATGCAACAATCCTTTACACGCGGCCTATTTCGAGCTTCACGATATAGAAAAGGACTTCTTGCCGCACTTTAAGAATTATTACAATTCCAAAGCGTTACGGACTTGCAAATCTTGTGGTCACACTATGGATGCAGACCCAAAATTTTCCAATCAGTAAGACCGGTGTTACAGAAGACTTGATTTCATGTTTTTGTCTCGCTGGCAAAAGCTCCCGAAATCAAGCGCCTACACGCTGCCGATGATGAGATATTGACCTTAGTCATTGGCCTAGGGCGCAGAATATTGTATTTTTGCGCAAAATTTAATTGACGACCATGACAAACACGAACAACGCTGCGGCCATTCAAGAGGTGCTTAAACAACTTGGTGTTGCGCCACAGAACCAAGGAACCTCAACGGGAAATACCTGGTTTGGTACAGACCAATTTATCCCCTCACACTCCCCAGTAGATGGACATTTAATCGGCAAAGTCTCAGTAACTTCCCCTGAGGATTATGCAAAGGTAATGGAAGCGGCTACAGAGGCGTTTAAACAATGGCGTATTAAACCAGCACCACTGCGTGGTGAAGTTGTGCGTCAGTTTGGTGAAGAGTTACGTCGTTTAAAAGAACCGCTGGGCCAATTGGTGTCCTATGAAATGGGAAAGAGTCTACAAGAAGGACTCGGTGAGGTTCAAGAAATGATTGACATTTGCGATTTTGCCGTGGGTCTGTCCCGCCAATTACATGGATTTACCATGCACAGTGAGCGTTTTGGGCACCGCATGTACGATCAATACCATCCACTTGGGGTTGTGGGAATTATATCTGCCTTTAACTTCCCAGTTGCTGTTTGGTGCTGGAATACTGCTTTGGCATGGATTTGTGGAGATGTTTGTGTTTGGAAGCCTTCAGAAAAAGCGCCTCTTTGTGGTATCGCTTGCCAGAAAATTGCAGCCACAGTATTTGCAAAAAACAACTTACCTGAGGGGATTTCTTGTTTAATTAACGGAGATTATAAGGTCGGTCAAATGATGACACAAGACCCACGCGTACCTTTGATTTCTGCAACTGGGTCAACCCGTATGGGTAAAATAGTCGCACAAACCGTTGCGGAACGATTGGGGCGCAGTCTCCTCGAGTTAGGTGGGAACAATGCGATTATAGTCACCCCGGACGCCGACATTAAAATGACCGTGATCGGCGCAGTCTTTGGCGCAGTGGGAACTTGTGGACAGCGTTGTACCTCAACCCGTCGTTTGATTATCCATGAGTCGATTTACGATCAGGTTAAAGAGGCTTTAGCCAGTGCATATGAACAATTGCGCATTGGAAATCCTCTGGATCAAAACAACCACGTAGGGCCATTAATTGACAAAGATGCTGTTGGCATGTATGTATCTGCTTTGGAAAAGGTGGTTGCTGAAGGAGGTTCTCTTTTGGTGCCAGGAGGCACGCTCGATGGCCCAGGTTACGAAAGCGGATGCTACGTCAAGCCGGCTATTGCAGAGGCGGAGAATCACTATGAAATTGTACAACATGAAACCTTTGCGCCAATACTTTATCTCATGAAGTATTCAGGCGGAGTAGAAAATGCGATAGCCCAACAAAATGGTGTTGCGCAAGGACTCTCTAGTGCGATCATGACCAACAACCTCAGAGAGGCTGAGTTATTTTTAAGCCATGCAGGAAGTGACTGCGGTATTGCCAATGTCAATATTGGTACGTCAGGCGCTGAGATTGGTGGCGCCTTTGGTGGTGAAAAAGAAACCGGGGGTGGTCGAGAATCGGGAAGTGATGCTTGGAAAGTTTACATGCGTCGTCAGACCAATACCATTAATTACACGACAGAATTGCCTTTGGCTCAAGGCATTAAGTTCGATTTATAAGCAGACATCTAACCCTTTGGCTTAAAGCACAAGGCGGACACAATTGTCGACGATAGAAATAATGTTCAAGCCTGTCGCCCGATTTCATTTGGGTAAAGGCTGGGCAGGGGATCGCTTTGCCAATAGGCTTTGGTTTCTGTATTGATCATGCTCAATGGGCCATCAAAAGCGGCCCCGGTATCGATATTCCAGACATTTGAAGCTCGAAAAGGTGTCGAGGCCCCGATGCGTTGCACAGGAGTATGTCCGATGTAAATTTCACTGTATAACTTGAGGCGCTCGGGATATTGCCAAGAATCCTCGTCCTTTAATTGATGCGCTGCCCTTGCCGTCTCCCAAAGGCTTCGGTCCCAATAAACCATGTGGGGTTGAAATTCTTCACCCGGCCCCTTTGGATGGGAGAAACCCGCGTGAACATAAAGTTTGCGATCAAGCTCTATATAATTTTCAAGCTCTTCTAAGAATTTAATGTGTCGCTCAATTTGCTCGGGGGAACAAGATTTGTATGCGTCTATAGAACTTTGGCCTCCGTGCAACACCCAAAGTTCTGGGGCCTTGCCATACTTTAAATAATCTAAACAAAGGGCATCATGATTGCCTCGTATAAAGCGGCAGGAGTACTGTTTAGAGAGCGTCATAAGGGCTTCGATAACTTGTGGCCCTTCAGACCAGCCGTCTAAGTAATCTCCCAAAAAAATGAGCTCGTCCTCAGGGGCAAGAGGGGCACGCTCCATAAGTTGCGCTAGGGCACGCGCGCCTCCGTGAATGTCTCCGATCACATACTTGGCCACTATGAGGTTTTTTTGTTTACTACGGTACTTGAAGCCTGGTCCAGACACATGACCATGAGATCCGCAATATTCACATGCGGGGGCCGGCCCAAAACAAAGACGATGATTTCGGCGATGTCCTCAGGACGAAGCGGGGTGAACCCGTTATAAACCTGCTCTGCGCGCGCGGTATCGCCTTTGAAGCGCACTTGGCTAAATTCGGTTTCGACAAGACCAGGATGAATAGCACTGATTTTTATGCCGGTTCCATTGAGGTCAATACGCATGCCATGGTTGAGGGCCTCTACAGCATGTTTGCTGGCGCAATAGACGTTGCCTTTGGGGTAAACTTCTTTACCCGCAGTGGAACCAATATGGATCACATGTCCTGAGGCTCGTGCAATCATTCCAGGGATGATTGCCTTTGAAACATACAAAAGCCCTTTAACGTTTATGTCAATCATGGCGTCCCAATCATCAGGGTCCCCCTCTTGAATTGAATCTAATCCGTGGGCATTGCCAGCGTTATTGATCAATATATCGACGGTGCTAAATTCATTGGGTAGATCACCCAATAGTGCAAAGACACGCTGGCGGTCACGCACATCAAAATTAAGGGTCAGCACTGGAACCATGGCCTCTAACTCTTGAGCTAATGCGCTCAATCGCTGGCTACGGCGCCCTGTGATAATCAGGCGACAGCCTTCTTGGGCTAGGGCTCTCGCCGTGGCTAGACCAATTCCTGAGGTGGCCCCGGTAATTAAGGCTGTTTTGTTATTGAGTCGCGTCATTTACTTGTTTAAAATTAGGGTACCTTATGACCTTGGCTAGCGACTAACAGCTCGAACCAATGGATTTCCGAAAGTTTAATTTCGGCGGCTTTAGCCGCTGTAGCCAATCGTTCTTTTTGGGTGGTCCCCACTACAGGAATGATCCCTGAAGGATGCGCCATAAGCCAAGCCAAAACGATTTGATCTTTTGTCGCTTGATATTCCTCGCACAATTTATTGAGCACGGCATGAATTCTATAGGTTGATTCACTCTTGTCTTTAAATACTTTGCCGATGGGACTCCAGGCCATGGGACTAATTCCATGGGTCATCATGTGGTCCAGACTTCCGTCAAAAAATGGACTGAGGTGGGTCAAAGAACACTGAATTTGATTAACCGCTATCTGGCTTTGCGTGGCTATTAGATCGGTTTGGCTGGGCGTAAAATTCGACACGCCAAAGGCTTTTATTTTGCCTTGAGCTTTGAGTGTATTTACTGCTTCGGCCACGGCCTCGGGACGCATCAAAGGGCTAGGACGATGTAACAAAAAAAGATCAAGATAGTCACATTGTAAATGAGCGATGGAGCGCTCTGCACTCTCAATAATGTAAGCCGTGTCGTATTGATAGTGTTTTACAGAGTGTGGCCGCGCTTCACAGGAATATTGTATCCCACATTTACTTATAATTTGAAGGTCTTGTCGAGACACATTGGCTTTATCGAGAGCCTTACCAAATTGTTCTTCGACAGTGTAATCCCCATAAATATCGGCGTGATCAAAGCTGGTGAGCCCAAGGGAGACACTCTCCTCAATTAGTTCCGTCATTTCAGAGGTGTCAAAATTTCGACGCCAAGAGCCCCAATCCATGCATCCAACAATAACCGAAGAGAATGAATTTTTCATGACAAAAAGTTTAATTTAAAATTAGACATTTTATTGGGGATAAATCGTTGTTAGGCCCTTTATTTATTGTATTTTTTAACCAATTATTAACAGGCCGATTGATGAATTATCATCAATTTGCGTCGTGAAATTTAAGATCGTTCAATCGTGTACGGTCTTTTTTAATGGAAGGATGTAATTATGGAATCTAATCAGACCCCGCAGGATTTAGGAATGCTCAACGAAATGATTGAGCGCGAAAGTGCCATTGTGAATTTGCTCGCTCAAGAGATGAACAAAGTCATAGTCGGCCAAAAACACATGATAGAACGATTGCTCATTGGGCTCTTATCACAAGGGCATATTCTCCTTGAGGGCGTGCCCGGTTTGGCAAAGACTTTGGCCATTAACACACTGTCCAAAGCCGTAAAAGGTTCGTTTAGTCGGGTACAATTTACACCAGACCTTTTGCCTGCGGATGTTATTGGAACGATGATCTACAACATGAAAACCAATGATTTCAGCATCAAAAAAGGACCAATCTTTGCCAACTTTGTGCTGGCAGATGAGATCAATCGTGCTCCTGCCAAAGTTCAATCAGCATTACTTGAAGCCATGCAGGAACACCAAGTGACTATTGGGGATGAGACCTTCAAGCTGGACCAACCATTTTTGGTTATGGCCACGCAGAACCCTATCGAACAAGAAGGGACTTACCCACTTCCGGAAGCTCAAGTTGACCGTTTTATGCTCAAAACAGTAATTGATTATCCGGCATTGGCTGAAGAACAGCTCATCATTCGACAAAATTTAAATGGTGGTTTGGAGTCGGTAAAGCGCGTCGTCACACTAGCCCAAATTAAAAAGGCGCAAAACGCGGTGCGGCAAGTATACATGGACGAGAAAATAGAGCGCTATATTCTAGACATTATTTTTGCGACTCGCCGTCCGGAGGAATATAATTTATCCGATTTAAAACCGCTAATTAGCTATGGCGCATCCCCGCGCGGAAGCATCAACTTGGCCCTTGCGGCTAAGAGCTATGCCTTTATCAAAGGCAGAGGTTATGTTATTCCCGAGGATGTCCGCGCGGTGGTAGACGATGTATTGCGACACCGAGTGGGCATTACTTATGAGGCTGAAGCAGAAGAAGTAACCTCTGTGGCCTTGATTCATCGTATCATTGATGTAATCGAAGTCCCTTAGGGATCAGCGCCAATTCAAAGAAATAATTGAACCCGTAGTTTAAACTACACCATTGTGGATACCAAGACCCTTTTAAAAAAAGTTCGTGCTATAGAAATCAAGACACGGCGCCTAAGCGACCATGTTTTTGGTGGTGAATATCATTCTACATTTAAGGGCCGAGGAATGACCTTTAGCGAAGTGCGGAGCTATCAGTACGGCGATGATATTCGGGCGATTGATTGGAATGTTACGGCACGCTATAACGAGCCTTTTGTCAAGATTTTTGAAGAAGAGCGTGAGCTTACCCTAATGCTGATGGTCGATGTGAGCCAGTCTGAGTTTTATGGCACTCAACAACAGTTTAAGGGGGAAATGCTCACTGAAATTGCAGCGACGCTGGCATTTTCTGCTTTGCAAAACAACGATAAAATAGGGTTGATCTTATTTACTGATCAAATTGAATTGTTCATCCCCCCAAAAAAGGGCAAATCGCACGTTTTGCGAGTCATTCGAGAACTGCTAGAATTTAAACCTCAAGGCAAAAAAACGGATATTGGTGCGGCCTTGAAATATCTGACTTCGGTCATGAAAAAAAAGGCCATTGTTTTTGTGCTTTCAGATTTTATCAGCGCTTCATTTCTGTCGTCCCTGCGTATTGCGGCACGTAAGCACGATGTCACAGGGATTCGCGTTTACGACCAAAGCGAGGCTGCGCTTCCTAATTTGGGAATGGTTGAAATGCTGGATCGCGAAACAGGGGAACGACGCCTGATCCATACCGGAAGTAAAACCGTACGGCGGAATCATCATTTGGCTTATCAGAAAAGGGTGAGCGACTTTAATGAGGCCTTTACAAAATGTGGCGCAGGGACTATTGATTGCAGTCTGCAGGAGAGTTATGTCAAAAAGCTTTTGGGTTATTTTAAAAATAGAGCGTAAGGGAGTGAGTGCATCAAGAAAACATCCAATGAACAGAATCAGCCAATTATGGCGCTGGGGGGTTTTTGGGGTCCTTTTGATTTTGACCTTAGCGACAGGGCAACAAATGGATGCCCAAGTTAAGGCCTCCGTGGATACCACCCAGATTCGGATCGGTGAAGAGCTTGAGTTTTTAATTCAAGTACAGGCAGACAGCACGGATTTTGTTATGTTTCCCGAAGGCAAATCTTTTGGCGCATTTGAAGTCATCCGCAGTTATGCCGTTGATACCCTGAGAGACCAGAGCAATAAGCGCCGTTGGCAATTACTTAAAAAATATGGATTAACCCAATTTGACTCCGGCTACCATCGACTCAGCAAGCAAAGGGTAATGATTAATGACAGTGCCTTTGATACGCCGGAATTCGATGTGGCTGTGTTGACAATTCCTGTTGACACTACCCAACAACAAATTTTTTCCATAAAACCTTCGGCACAAGTTCCACTACAAAGTGGTCCTATTTGGCCTTGGTTAATCCTTTTGGGCGTGGTCTTACTTGGCGCATTATTTTGGTTACAACGCAGAAAAAAGTCACAAGAACAGGCGCTCGCACCCCCTCCGCTTCCCCCATATCAAGAGGCGCGACAAAGGCTTGAAAAGCTAATGACTGATGATTCAGTTGCGCAAATTGGATTTAAGGGGCGATATTCGGAACTCACTGAGGTCCTCAAAACCTACATCCACCGTGAAATCGATGATAGAGCCTTAGAAAGCACAACAGATGAGCTATTAGATCGATTAGAGTTGCATCGATTAGGAGCACATTACAAGATAGAAATCGAAACGATTAACGCACTTGGTCAGATTTTGCGTCGTGCTGATTTGATCAAGTTTGCCAAGGCCAATGTAACGAAGGAGCAGTGGCAGCTGGATTTTTCAGAGGCTAGATTAATCATTGAAGCTTTAAAGGCCAGTATTCCTGAGCCAGAACCTGAGGACGAGCAAGCGGCATTAGACGCAGCGGCCAGAGCCGCTTTAAAAGCACGGCAAAAGCGCAAACGCCAATGGATCTATTCCGCAGCTGTGTTGGGAACTGCCCTAGCCGCTTATGTGTTTTATGTTGGGCCACAAGAGGCCCGAGATCAGATTTTAGGCAATAAAATGCGTGATTTGGCCGAAGGCCGTTGGTATAAAAGCGAGTATGGGGTGCCAGCCGTGATTTTGGAATCCCCAGAGATTCTCGTGCGTAAGATTTACAATCATCCTGATCAAGACAGTCTCTCAGCCCGGGGTACAGCAATATTTGAGGCCTCTACTCTAGAGGATGAGTTTTATATAGCGGTAACCTCCACGCAAACTCAGCCTGATGAGAATTGGAATATTGCCATGGCGTTAAACCGTTCTCTAGTTTTATTAGAAGAGCAGGGGGCAAGAACCCTTATCGTAAAAGATGAGTCTTTTGAAACGCCAGAGGGAATTAAAGGAATTAGGGCTTTTGGGAGCTTTAATGTGGCAGATGCCTCAGGCCAAGTTGGTGCCGAATCCCATCAATACGAACTCCTTGTTTTTGACCAGCAGGGCGGAATACAAACCGTTATGGTCGCCTTTGTCGATGATGATCGATTCGCTCAAGGATTAAAAGAACGTATCATTAATTCGGTGTCCCTGGAAATTCCACAGACCGATCAAAAACCAGAGTCACCATGACAAGAACTTTTGAATTTGTCTCGCCTGAATGGTTTTGGTTATTGGCCCTTGTGCCGGTAATGATTTTTTGGTTTTGGTTTAGCCGTCGTCGACAAAATGCCGAATGGAAGATGTCTGCTTTAAATACGGAAGACCGGAGCAATAACTTTTGGTCTTTGGCCAAGTCATTTTTATGGGTGTTGCGCATTGCGGCACTGATCCTGATTATTGTGGCTCTGGCCCGTCCTAGATACGTAGACCAAAGCACACGAGTAAAAACCTCAAAAGGAATTGATATTGTCATGGCTATCGATGTTTCCGCCAGCATGTTGGCCCGTGACTTGACTCCAAATCGACTGGAAGCCTTGAAAGAAGTTGCAGGACGATTTATAAACAGCCGTCCTAATGACCGACTGGGATTAGTGGAATACGCTGGAGAAAGCTACACCAAAACACCCCTCACTAGCGATAAAACCCTAGTCCTGACTGCGCTGAAATCTATTGAATACAACACTATTATTGAAGGGGGTACGGCTATAGGTATGGGACTGGCTACGGCGGTAAACCGACTCAAAGAGAGTCGCGCAAAGAGCAAGGTGATTATTTTACTTACCGATGGAGTCAATAATTCTGGGTTTATTGACCCGCGTACCGCAAGTGAATTGGCTGTTGAATTTGGCATTAAAGTGTATACTATAGGTTTAGGCTCAAATGGGCTGGCACTTTCTCCTGTTGGAATGAGACCAAACGGCCAGTTTCAATACGGAAAAGTTCCTGTAGAGATCGATGAGGCATTGCTTCAAGAAATCGCTGAAACTACCGGAGGCCTTTATTTTAGAGCCACCAATAATTCAAAGCTTGGCGAAATTTACGATGAAATCAATAAGCTTGAGAAAACTGAAGTCGAAGAGTTTAAATATCAACAGTACGACGAAGGATACCGCCCACTTATTTTGGCGGCCCTTGGCCTGTTATTTTTTGAGTTTTTAATGCGTCAAACCCTATTTAAAAGTTTTATTTGATGTATCAGCTCGAGGAACCAATATACTTTTACGGACTCACGATACTAATCGTGGCACTCGGTCTATTTGTCTGGCGAATTTTTTGGCAAAAATCGGTGCAGAAAAAGTTTTTTTCCAAAAGGGCACTTGATCGATTAGGCCCCAACCAGTCGGCAATCAAGTCATGGATAAAATTTGTGGTTTGGGCCATGAGTATCGCAGCGTTAATTATTGCACTGGTCAATCCAAAACTTGGAACCAAGATTGAAACGGTAACCCGTCAAGGGGTTGATGTGGTTTTTGCTGTTGACGTTTCTAAAAGCATGCTCGCCGAGGATGTCGCCCCCAATCGACTCGAAAAATCCAAGCAATTGGTAACCCAAATCATCAATAATCTCGTTGGAGATCGCGTGGGGATTATTGGGTATGCAGGAAGCGCTTTTCCGCAAGTACCCATCACGACAGACTTTGCTTCTGCTAAGTTATTTTTAAACAATATGAACACCGATATGGTCTCCTCTCAAGGGACGGCGATCAATGAGGCCATTAATTTATCCAAAACCTATTATAACGATCAAGAACAGACCAATCGAATTCTGTTTATTGTGAGCGATGGGGAAGACCACCAAGGACAAGACCAAGATGCGGTTGCTGCCGCCGTAGCGTCGGGCATTCAGATTTACACCATTGGGGTGGGCAGTTCGGCTGGGGCCCCGATACCGATAAAACGCAATGGAATTTTGCAGTATTACAAAAGAGACCAGGACAACAATCAAGTCATTACCAAACTCAATGCACAGAATTTGCAGAATATTGCCGAATGGGGAGAAGGAAAGTATATTGATGGAATCCAAACCAAAGAGGTGGTGGCTCAGGTACAGGACATCCTAAATGCTATGGATAAGACGGAGTTTGAATCCAAGCAGTTTACCGATTTTAAAGACCAATTTCAATGGTTTTTGTTTCTAGCCTTGGCTTTATTATTGGCCGATTCCTTCATGCTCGAGCGTAAAACCAAATGGTTAAAAAAATTAAATTTGTTTAATGAACAAAGTGATGAGAATTAGAATCGCGATGAGAAAGATCATTTTGTTAGCGGTGTTTTTTACGGCCACGTTATCCCTGCAGCAGCTCGATGCACAGGAAGCCCCCGCTTTGCAAGGACCCGTGATGCAAGAAGCTCAGACCGCATTGTCCCGCGGGGCGACGTACTTGGCAGAAGGCTCATTTGCTCAAGCGGAGGCGGACTACCGCAAGGCCTTGGCTCTAGGAGAGCGTGAGCATGGCGCCTATAATTTAGGCAATGAGTACCACCTGCGGGGCCAAAACAAAGAAGCACTATTTCGTTACAAACAAGCTGCGAGAGAGGCCTCTTCTTATGAGAGCAAACACCGGGCATTTCACAATTTGGGGAACGCTTTTATGAAGGAGAAAATGTATCAAGAAGCGGTAGAGGCTTATAAAGATGCCTTGCGCAGCAACCCCGATGATGATGAGAGTCGTTATAATTTGGCGGTAGCGCAGGACCTTTTAGAAAAAAATCCGCCACCGCCGGACGAAAATAAAGACGACAAAAAAGATCAAGAGGAAAAAGAAGATCAAAACCAACAAGATCAGCAAGATCAGGATGGGGAAAATCAAAATGATCCTAATCAAAACGACGAGAACAACCAGAATCAGGACAATCAAGATCAAAATGATCAAGGCAAGGATCAGCAAAATCAAGATAAAGATCAACAAGGGGATGAGCAAGGGAAGAATCAAAAACCCAAGGATCAAAATCAGAACCCAAACCCTCAACAACCAAAACCCGGACAGCTATCGCCACAGCAGGTTAAAAACTTGCTTGAAGCCATGAATAATGAAGAGCAAAAAGTGCAGGACAAGATGAATTTACAAAAGGCCAAAGGGGCCAAAGTAAAACGGTCAAAAGATTGGTAATATGCGTGCGATGGTGAAATGGATATTTTATGTTTTTGTTTTGATGATGCCCCTGGGTCTTGCGGCACAGGTTGAGTTTACTGCCGAAGTCAGTAAAAAGAAACTTGGCATCAATGAACGTTTGCGCATCGATTTTGAGATGAATCAAGATGGGGATAATTTTGAGCCGCCGAGTTTTGAAGGATTTCGAGTTCTGGGTGGGCCAAATCAATCGATCAGTAATTCTTGGATTAACGGTAAGCGATCGTATTCTAAAACGTATAGTTTTTTTCTGGCCCCCTTAAAAAAAGGCGCAATCACCATAGGCCAAGCGGCGATAGAGGTTGATGGCGAGCGTTATAAATCCTTGCCGGTGGAGGTTTTGGTAACCGAGGCGGTGGAAATTCCGAAAGATGGAAATAACGCAGATTATTTAGCCAGTGAAAATGTCCATTTGGTTGCAGAGGTGTCTAATACCAATCCTTACCTCAATGAAGCGATTACTGTAGTTTATAAATTATATGTTTCCAATCAGGTGAGCATTACCAGCAATTGGCGTGAAATTGACTCGCCGAAATACGCTGACTTCTGGAGTCAAACTTTAGATCAAAAAGGTCAATTACAAATATATGAGGGGCAATATCGTGGCGAGGACTATCGATATGTCGTTTTGCGAACGGCAGTACTTTACCCACAGAAAACAGGAGAACTCAGTATTGAGCCCTTGACATTAGATGTGCCTATTGACGTGCGTTCTAATCGCAGAGATTTCTTTGGCCGGTTTATGTCCACGCGGGTCAACAAAACAATTTCAGCAGGACGACGAACCATAAATGTCAAGCCTTTGCCCGTGGAAGATCGTCCCGAAGATTTCACAGGGGCTGTTGGGTTTTTTGATATTGATAGTTCGATTTCCCGATCAGAGCTCGATGCTCAAGAATCGCTTGAATACAGTGTGACAGTGAGAGGCGAGGGAAATTTGAAGCTTTTTGAATTGCCAAAGCCACAATTTCCAAACGCTTTTGAGGTTTATGAACCGACTCGAAACGACAAAATAAGCACCCGAACCAGTGGAATGCGTGGATCAGTTTCTGAGGGATACACCCTGGTGCCCCAAAATCAAGGGACATACCCACTGCCGACCCTAAGTTTTTCTTATTTCGACCCGAATCTTGAGCGATACATTACCAAAACCACGCAAGACCATGTGGTTTCCGTTATTAATGGGCCTGCACAAGAATCCTCTGCGCAAAACACAGAAAGCAAACCGGCCAATACGGTTGTGGTGGACACAGATCGCTTTAGATACATTAAATTACAATCAAATTGGCGCGAAAAAAACCCCATCCCGTGGTTTGGCACTTGGGCCTATTGGCGTTGGATTATTGCCCTGCTGATTTTGTTGCCCTTGTGGCTTTCGCTCAGCGCTTTAAGAAATCGTTACCTCGGTGATACGGTTGCTCGAGACTTGCAAAAGCGTAAGCGCTTAATTGCTCAATACCTGAGTCAGGCCAAAGCAGAACAACAAAACCCAACTGCTTTTTACGCCGCCTTGGAGCGCTCATTACACCTGTTTTTAAAAGCCCAGTTGAAGCTGGAAACCTCAGGACTGTCTAAAGAAAACATCAGTGCCTTAATGGCGGAAAGAAAGGCCACAAAAGAGGCGATTGATCGACTAATTCGTTTGATTGAGCGCTGTGAGCGTGCACGATATGCGCCAACTACGGCGGTTGATGTGCAAAATGATTACAATGAAGCACAAGAAGTAATTGCATTGATAAACAATACCAAAAGATGATGGCTAGAGTACTTTATTTATTGGTTTTTGTAGGGCTCTTTGCACCACAATATGTAATTGGCCAAGGCCAAGCAGACAATTGGTTTGATCAGGGGAACCAGCTCTATAAAAATGAACAATACAACCAGGCTATCTTGCGCTGGGAAGCTGTTTTGGCCTCTGGAGTGCACAGTGCAGCGATTTATTATAACATGGCAAACGCATATTATCATTTGAATGATTTGGCCTCAAGCATTTACTATTATGAAAAAGCCCTGGCGCTTGCGCCTGGCGATGTTGAAATCAAAGCCAATAGGGCTTATGTTCAAAATGCGCTGATTGATGTTATAAGAGAACAGCCTAAGACATTATTTCAGAAATGGGATGAAGCCTCAGGGCAATTGCTCTCGGTCAATACTTGGGCTTGGTTGGGGTTATTTTTTATGGGTCTTTTTGTTTTTGTAGCCATAAGTTTTAATTTGGTTGAAACGCCTTCTGCCAAGCGATTAAGCTTTGTAATGGGCATTTTGTCTGTAATCCTTTTTTCAGGGTCCATTGCCTTTGGGATTAAAACCCAATCTTACAGCCAAAATTATCGTTGGGCAATTGTGTTTTCGCAAGAGATGAGTGTACGCTCTGGACCAAGATTGAGTGATGAAGCCTTATTTGAATTGCATGCAGGAACCAAAGTAAGGCTATTACAGTCCCAAGATGAGTGGCAAGAAGTAGAACTCGCCGATGGTCGTCGGGGCTGGGTGTCTTCTAATGAAATCAAGGCGCTATAGGTCTATTGGACCGAATTGTTGACGGAATCCGTCTGTTTTGGTTCACCCCAATGACTGGCCCAAAAATCTTGAATCATAGGCGTTATTGTTGGAGCAAAACCTGCAATTGCAGGATACCCTTTGGATTCTGTTTTGGTGTTTTCAGGTAAGATATAATTATCGAGTTGTACTTGAGCAAAAAACCAAAGGACATAGCTTAATATTAGCGCGGTTTGGGCGGCATAAAGAAAGGCTCCAAGAAGACGGTTTACCCATCCAAGCGCGATCAAACCGGCAATTTTGGTGATCCATTTCCCCAAGGTCATAATGGCCATTACGGTCAGGATAAACAATACTATAAAGGAGACCCAATCCGCATTTTTTTTAGACCAACCAAACCACTGGGTTAATAATTGGGCTAAGTCGCCAGTAAATGTCAAAGCGATATAGATCCCTAAGATAAGCGCCAGAAGCGATGCTAGGGTTTGTATGAGGCCCTTGCGCAGTCCCCAAAGAAAGCCCAAAACCAGAAGAATCAATAATAAAAGGTCAAATAAATGCATGGCTTCAGATGTCTTGTAAAGATAGGATTTCTTGGTAAATGAATATTATTCGGCTTACTTTTGTCCTATGTCAAGAGATGCCCTTTTAAAAAAGCGTTGGGACCATTTGGTTGAGCAATTGAGCGCTCAATTTTCTGATGGAGAGCCGCTAGATTTAGACGCCATTATATACCTGGTCGGCGTTCAAGAGTTGGGACAAATACACAGAAAATTTAAGAAGGACGAAAAAATTAATCTCATGCATATCGCCATTTGTAAACTCTTGGAGCCTTACGGCTATTACAGCTTTGACTTTGTTGATGAGCAGGGTTGGCCACATTACAAAAACACCGAGCCGTTACCGGCATTAAAGGCAGGGGAACAAGCGGTATTAATGAAAGAGGCTATTGTGCAGTATTTTTTAGCCCAAAAGCTCCTGGACTAATTCAGGATAAAATCCCTATTTTTACGCCTTCAAACAAGCTTATCGATGATCGATAAAATAAACCAGCACATTGCTAGAGTCGCTGAATTTCAGGGGCAAACTCAGGAAGAAATCGAAGCCTTTCGTATTGCTTATTTAGGTAAAAAGGGATTATTAAATGAGTTTTTTGCCGCCTTTAAGGAGGTCCCTGTTGATCAAAAAAAGGCTTTTGGCCAGGCAGTTAACGCTTTGAAAAATGCCGCAGAGCAACGCGTTAATGATTGT
>CALJFV010000044.1 GCA_938074515.1 uncultured Flavobacteriaceae bacterium | reverse complement strand
CAAATAAAGGGGCTGCATTTTTGAAGTAATATTTAAAAACTTGACGCGCCTTTTCAATACCTTTTGGGTCCCTGTAAAGCGCCCTTATGAGTTTATGTTTTTGGGTTAACTCAGCCAGAAGATGAGCGCCTAAAAACCCTGAGCCACCTGTAACCAATATCATACCTCTAAGGTACAGTTTTCGCTGATATTGGCAGAAATAATCGCAGGTGAACTTTAGTTTTTTCATTTAGGCCATTATCTTTGCTCAAAACCAGATAACCATGCCGAAAAACTTTATTCAAGAGCTGCAGTGGCGAGGAATGATTCATGATGTAATGCCCGATACTGAGCAGCATTTAAATGAGGCAATGCGCTCTGCCTATGTTGGTTTTGATCCAACCGCTGATTCGCTTCATATTGGAAATTTAGTGCCAATAATGCTTTTAGCCCACTTACAGCGTTGTGGACATAGACCTGTAGCTTTAGTCGGCGGAGCTACTGGAATGATTGGAGATCCCTCTGGAAAATCAAGCGAACGAAAACTTCTCGATGAAAAGACACTTCGTCATAATCAAGAATGTGTTAAGGGACAACTCTCTCATTTTTTGGATTTTGACAGTGGATCGCCCAACCAAGGGCTTTTGGTAAACAATTATGACTGGATGAAGTCCTTTAGTTTCTTGGATTTTATCCGTGATGTGGGCAAGCACATCACGGTCAATTATATGATGGCCAAAGATTCTGTAAAAAATAGAATCAAGGGCGAAGAGGGGGACGGTATGTCTTTTACGGAGTTCACTTATCAGTTAGTTCAAGGGTATGATTTCTTGCATCTTTATAAGGCACATGAGTGTACGCTGCAGATGGGCGGTAGTGACCAATGGGGCAATATCACCACAGGGACCGAACTAATTCGCCGTATTGGACAATCCAAAGGATATGCCTTAACCTGTCCCTTGATCACCAAAAGTGACGGAAGTAAATTCGGTAAAAGTGAAGGGGGCAATATATGGCTCGACCCAAACAGGACTTCTGCCTACAAATTCTACCAATATTGGTTGAATACGAGTGATGAGGACGCAGAGCGCTACATCAAGATTTTCACCTTCTTAGACCGCGAGACCATTGGCACATTAGTTCTGGAGCATCAGCAGGCCCCGCATTTGAGAACCCTCCAAAAACGACTGGCCCAAGAAGTCACGCAGACCGTACATGGCCAGGCACAATACCAAAATGCCCTTTTGGCCTCAGAAATTTTATTTGGCAAGGCAACCGATCAAGAATTAAAACAATTAGATCGGAACACCTTTTTAGAAGTTTTTGACGGGGTGCCCCAAGCTGAAATTTCCCGAGCTTGTATTGATTCAGGGCTGGATATAGTCGCCGCTTTAGTCGAAAAATCAGGATTTTTAAAGTCCAATGGTGAAGCGCGACGTGCTTTAGAGCAGCAAAGTGTTTACATCAATAAAACGAAAGTGGATATGGGCTATGTAATTCAGTCTAAAGATTTAATTGACAACCAGTTTGTTTTATTGCAACGGGGTAAAAAGAATTACTGCATCCTCAAAGTTTCATAAAAAGCCTGCTGGGATTTAGCCGGATCCTGTCTTTATAAAAAGTTCGTCGCCTGTGGATACGGCAAGAGTGCGCTGATCAGCACTGCAATACTCTCCTTGACAATAAGCGTAATGCTGATAATGGTCACTGCCACAATCAAAGCGACTGCCAGATTGTTGTTTCTTATTTCTCGATACTCATGGATGCCCTGGGTTAACATTGAGAATAATCCAAACACCGCCGTATTGATCATGAGCGCGATAAAAAATCCAATAGTGAGATAAAGTGCTGCATATAGGACTATGGTTTGGTAGTCAGGGCTGCTGCCTTGAGTTGTCGCAACGCGCACGACCTGTGTGATTTGGGGCAATATCTCGCTTAGAATTAAACCAATGCTCAGAACCAAGCCCGAGGTCAAAACCGTAAAGGCCATGTCCTTACCACTGAGGTCATTTTGCTTGAAAAATACGCGTCTTAAAATCCCATAAGAGACATAGATGACCCCTACACTGATTAAAAGGGAGAAGACAATTTCAAATAGAGCTAAGTAAAATATTGGCGCGTTCATGAGTTAAAGTTTAGTGGGTTGTTGATTATTTAAGTTCTGGAGAATGGGTCAATACGACATTCCAGAAATTCATATTACCGATTTGAGGAGGCAAGGAACCCATGATGTGATTGGGTGCTGTGGTCTCCCATACGAGATATTTTTTTCCTTGAAATAATTTATACTGTCCTGCCGAGGGAAGATTCAAACCTAAAATGGAATGCCGATAGACGTCGCTATTAAGGATGGCCACATCGTAATTAAATGCGCTTAAGACACTGAATAAAAACACAGTCCGCGTATCGCAATCTCCTTTGAGATTCTGCATGAATCCCAACGGGCTTTGCAGCCCAAAGGGTTGATCTCCAATACAACAGTCCGGGCATTGGCTCAGTAATTCTTGAATCCAACCTTGATAATTCTCAGGTTCTTGACATGCCTCCTGAAAGACTAAGGCATAGGGTATGTTTTGAATGCAACTGACGACCATTTCTGCAAACATTTCTGCCGACATAGGTTGTTGGAGGTAGATTTGATAAAAGGCATCTAAAATCAAGTCTAATTTTGGGCCATTATCTTGGGCCATCTGAGCATAAAGCGTTCCCCAGAAGCTTGTCAAACCTTCGGGATTTATGCGTCTGTGGGAATCAATGGCTTTAGTGACGTCATCATAGCGAACCGTAAGTTTTGCCTGATATGGCGAACCGTAATTATTTTGCCAAGAACGCCCATGTTGATATACCAAAACACTGTCCTGGTCCTTTTCAATCCATATCTGTTCTGTATTCGACGAACGATTGTCGCTGGCCTCACGTTGGGCATTGTCATGAACGGATTCAATGAGGCCCCACAATACGATTACCCCAATAATAATTAAAATAATGAGGTGTTTTGAACCCTTAAAGTGTCTCCCTATACTCATGCCTCCAATAATAAATTACAGCCGCGAATATCACTATGATCAAAACGACCTAATAGGTAAAAACTGCCATCTGAATTGACTTTTCCTAAATCTTGAGTTGCTACAAAGGCACATGAATAGATATTGGCCAGATCAATGATATTGATTCCGCCAGTTCTTTGGCTCACGAAACTTAACGGATCTTCAGGGTCTCGCGTGAGAACACGCATCCAAGGTGGTGCTTGGAATTTACCTTCAGACAGGGCATAGGCTTGAGACATGAGTTCGGTCATTCCGTATTCACTGTGAATGTTTTTTAGACCAAATTGAGTGGATAACTCTTGATGAAGCGCAGCTTTAGTCCATTCTGCTCTTTTCCCTTTCATGCCGCCCGTTTCCATAATAATGGTATCTGAGGGAAGTTCCCAAGGACCCATTTGGGCAAGGTCTAACAAAGCATATGAAACGCCCAAGAGTAAAATTCGTTTTCTTTGGGTGCCCAACTCATGCATGAGCTTTCGTAAGTCTTGCAGTTGATCTAGGTAAAACCCACTCTCGTTGTGTCTGGACTGCTCAATAAGCGATTGGACCATGTAAACCAATGAGGATCCAGTCCGTTCCAAATACGAGGGCAATAGAGCCAGAACAACATATTGGTCTACCGGG
>CALJFV010000043.1 GCA_938074515.1 uncultured Flavobacteriaceae bacterium | reverse complement strand
AATTGTGCGCCACTGAAACATGGAAAAAAGAAACTTAAGAAAAGAACGAATCGGGGTAGTGACCAGCAACAAAATGGAAAAGTCCATTGTTGTAAGCGAGGTTAAAAAGGTAAAGCACCCGATGTACGGAAAGTTCGTGTTGAAGACCAAAAAGTATGTCGCGCACGACGAAAAAAATGACTGCAACGAAGGGGATACTGTTCGTATTATGGAGACTCGTCCTATGAGCAAAACCAAATGTTGGAGACTAATAGAAATTATCGAAAGAGCTAAGTAATCATGATACAACAAGAATCAAGACTAAAAGTAGCTGATAATACCGGAGCCAAAGAAGTTCTTTGTATCCGAGTATTAGGCGGTACCAAAAGACGTTACGCCTCAATAGGTGATAAGATAGTGGTTACTGTAAAAGAAGCAACACCAAACGGAAATGTTAAAAAGGGAAGCGTTTCAACTGCAGTCGTAGTGCGTACCGTAAAAGAAGTGCGTCGTCCTGATGGATCATATATCCGTTTCGATGATAATGCTTGTGTGCTCTTGAATCCTCAAGGGGAAATGAGAGGCACCCGTGTTTTTGGTCCGGTTGCCCGTGAGCTTCGTGATAAGCAGTTCATGAAAATTGTATCATTGGCACCTGAGGTGCTTTAACGCAAAACCAAATGGAAAAGCTAAAGATAAAATCAGGTGACCTTGTTTTGGTGACCGCTGGAGACCACAAAGGCAGTGAAGGTAAAATACTTCGCGTGCTCAAGGACAAAAATAAAGCAATCGTTGAAGGGGTGAATCTTGTGAAAAAACATCAAAAGCCTAGCGCTGCTAGTCCTCAGGGTGGAATCACTGAAATGGAAGCACCGATTCATTTATCAAATCTATCCATTAAGGATCCTAAATCGGGTGAAGCAACACGAGTAGGATTTAAAATGGAAGGGGATAAAAAAGTCCGATATGCTAAAAAATCGAATCAAGTATTATAGTTATGGGATACACACCAAGACTTAAAGAAGAATACAAGAGCAGAGTAATTTCTGCCCTGACCGATGAGTTCGGTTACAACAACGTAATGCAGGTTCCCAAACTCGAGAAAATAGTCGTTTCTCGTGGGGTTGGAAGTGCTGTAGCGGATAAGAAGTTGATCGAGTACTCAGTGGATGAATTGACTAAGATCACTGGCCAAAAGGCAGTGGCCACAATTTCAAAGAAGGACGTTGCTACGTTCAAACTGAGAAAAGGTATGCCTATCGGCACGAAAGTGACCCTCCGTGGAGAGCGCATGTATGAATTTTTGGATCGTTTGATCACTTCAGCCCTACCACGAGTGCGTGACTTTAATGGAATCAGATCAACCGGATTTGATGGTCGTGGTAACTATTCTTTGGGAATTACGGAACAAATAATTTTTCCAGAAATCGACATCGATAAGGTTAAAAAGATTGAAGGAATGAACGTTACGTTCATCACTTCGGCCCATACCGATCAAGAAGCTAAATCATTATTAACCCAGTTGGGGTTACCATTTAAAAAGAACTAAGATGGCTAAAGAATCAATGAAAGCCCGCGAGGTGAAAAGAGCAAAAACGGTAGCAAAATACGCCGCTAAAAGAAAAGCTTTAAAAGAAGCTGGAGACTATGAGGCATTGCAAAAATTACCTAAAAATGCATCACCAATCCGCATGCACAACCGTTGTAAATTAACAGGTCGTCCAAAGGGTTACATGAGAACATTCGGCTTGTCACGAGTCATGTTCCGTGAAATGGCAAATCAAGGATTAATTCCAGGAGTGCGTAAGGCCAGCTGGTAAGATTATATAAACCGGGTGAAGGTTTCGCAAATCGAAAAACCACATCCATAACAAATAGAAGATGAACACAGATCCAATTGCAGATTTTTTAACACGCGTTAGAAATGCAAGTCTTGCCGGTCACCGCGTTGTAGAGGTGCCTGCATCAAACATTAAAAAGGAGATTACAAAAATCCTTTTTGACCAAGGTTTTATATTGAGCTACAAGTTCGAAGAAGGAAGTAATCCTCAAGGAACAATAAAAATCGCCTTGAAATACGACAAAATCACTAAAGAACCTGTAATCCGTCGTATGGCGCGTGTGAGTACTCCTGGTTTACGTCAATATGTTAGCGCCAAGGACATGCCACGCGTATTAAATGGTTTGGGGGTTGCCATCGTTTCTACCTCAGCTGGGGTAATGACGAGCAAACAAGCCAAAGCTCAAAATACCGGTGGAGAAGTACTGTGTTACGTTCATTAATCTAAATAAGACCAAGAAATGTCACGAATAGGAAATAATCCCGTTGCGATTCCAGAAGGCGTCACTGTAGAAGTGAACGGTCAGGTAATCACTGTCAAAGGGAAATTAGGTGAGTTAACTCAAGAATTTGACGCAGTGTCTGTTGCTGTTGAAGATGGTCAAGTATGGGTAACGCGTCCATCAGACGCAAAAGATCACCGTGCAAAACACGGCCTTTATCGCTCTTTGGTCAACAATATGATTAAAGGAGTATCTGCGGGCTGGACCAAACAATTAGAATTGGTTGGTGTGGGGTACCGCGCGAGTAACCAAGGCAACAAACTTGATTTAGCTGTAGGATTCTCTCATAATATCGTATTGGATATTGCTCCAGAAGTGATTGTTGAGACTGTTTCTGAAAAAGGGAAAAACCCGATAGTAAAGTTAACCTCTCACGACAAGCAACTTGTCGGTCAAGTAGCGGCTAAAATCCGTAGCTTCCGTAAGCCTGAACCATACAAAGGAAAAGGGATTAAGTTCGTCGGTGAAATAATTAGAAGAAAAGCAGGTAAGTCTGCATAATCATAGAGTTATGGCATTATCCAAAGAAGAAAGAAGAGAGCGTATTCGCTTTCGTATTAGAAAAACCGTAAGTGGGAATGCACAGCGCCCAAGGTTAGCCGTATTCCGCAGCAATAAAGAAATTTATGCTCAACTCATTGATGACCTATCTGGAGTTACTCTAGCAGCAGCTTCGTCAAGAGATAAGGATATTGATGCGGCAAGTGTCAACAAGAGTGAAGCCGCAAAGCTCGTCGGTCAAAGTGTTGCTCAAAAAGCCTTGAAGGCTGGAGTGACCGAAGTGACTTTCGATCGCGGGGGATACTTGTACCACGGTAGAGTTAAATCATTAGCAGAAGGCGCGCGCGAAGGCGGCTTAAAATTCTAAAAATATGTATCAAGATTATAAAAACGTAGAACTAGTTAAGCCGGGCGGACTCGAATTGAAGGATCGTTTGGTCGGGGTACAGCGTGTAACCAAAGTGACCAAAGGAGGACGTACTTTTGGATTCTCTGCAATCGTAGTTGTAGGAGATGAAAAAGGTGTTGTCGGACACGGATTAGGAAAGTCAAAAGATGTTGCCAGTGCCATTGCAAAGGCCATTGAGGATGCTAAGAAGAATTTGGTGCGTATTCCACTTAATAAAGTGACTTTGCCTCACGAACAAAAAGGTAAATACGGCGGTGCTCGTGTTAATCTTCTTCCTGCAGCGGCAGGTACCGGAGTTATTGCAGGTGGAGCTGTTCGTGCAGTGATGGAAGCTGTAGGGGTGCACGACGTATTGTCTAAGTCTCAGGGATCATCAAACCCGCACAATGTGGTAAAGGCAACTTTCGATGCTTTACTTCAATTGCGCAGTGCAGAGACTGTGGCCAAACAACGTGGCATTACTTTGGATAAATTATTTAAAGGTTAATCAAACAGTTATGGCAAAGATCAGAATTACAAAGGTGCGCAGTGACATTAAACGTCCTGAAACCCAAAAGAGAACGCTCAAGGCCCTTGGCTTGAAAAAAATCGGTCAAACTGTAGAGCATGAAGATACCCCAACAATTATGGGTATGGTAAGTAAAGTTAATCACTTGGTTTCGGTTGAAACCAAATAAGAGATACAGAAATGGATTTAAGTAATTTAAAACCAGCTGAAGGATCAGTTAAAAAAGAAGCCAAACGCGTTGGACGCGGACAAGGTTCTGGTAAAGGTGGTACGGCAACACGTGGTCACAAAGGAGCGAAATCTCGTTCAGGATATTCTAAGAAACTTGGTTTCGAAGGGGGTCAAATGCCATTACAACGTCGCGTACCCAAGTTTGGATTCAAGAACATTAACCGTAAGGAATACCAAGGAATTAACTTGGATACACTTCAAGGTCTTGTTGACGATAAAAAGATTAAAGACACTGTAGATTTTGAGACTTTAGTTGTACTTGGTCTTTGTGGTAAAAATGAAATGGTTAAAATTTTAGGTCGCGGAGAACTAAAAGCTAAGCTTAACGTCACTGCTCACAAATTTACCGGAACAGCAAAAGCCGCTATCGAAGCTGCAGGAGGAACAGCAGAAACCCTATAATCAACCAGAGGAATGAAGTTTTTTGAGACATTAAAAAATGCCTATAAAATTGAAGAGCTACGCGATCGTATCGCCTTGACTTTAGGTTTGTTATTGGTATATCGATTTGGAGCTCAAGTAGTATTGCCCGGAATTGATGCAGCCATGCTCAGTGATTTCGCTGGTCGATTTGATGATGGTGGTATTGGGGGTCTACTCAATGCATTTACTGGTGGAGCATTTGCTAATGCCTCCATATTTGCATTAGGGATCATGCCTTACATATCAGCCTCTATTGTTGTTCAGTTGATGCAAATCGCTATTCCTTACCTTCAAAAGCTTCAAAAAGAGGGAGAAAGTGGCCGCAAAAAAATCAATCAAATTACCCGTTGGTTAACCATTGGGATTTGTTTGGTTCAAGCGCCGAGTTACCTAGCAGGTTTACCTGCCCTAGGGGTGCCTTCGGAAGCTTTTGTCATGGGGCAATCAGCCTTGTTTTACGTGTCGTCAATTACCATCCTGGTAACCGGGTGTGTGTTTGCGATGTGGCTTGGTGAGAAAATTACGGACAAAGGAATTGGTAATGGTATTTCGATTCTTATTATGGTGGGAATCATTGCCCGTTTGCCATTGACTTTTGCTCAAGAATTCGCTTCGCGTGTTTTTGAATCAAATGGAGGTATGATCATGATCTTGATTGAGTTGGTTATTTGGTTTGTCATCATTTTACTCTCAGTACTCTTGGTTATGGCCGTGCGCCAAATACCAGTTCAGTATGCTCGTCGTACAGCTTCTGGAGCCTACGAAAAAAATATTTTTGGTGCGCGTCAATTTATTCCACTTAAGCTCAATGCTTCTGGGGTAATGCCAATCATTTTCGCTCAGGCGATTATGTTTGTCCCTTCGGCTGTAGCCAGTTTATCAGAGAGTGCTTTTGCACAAACCATTCAAGCTAATTTCAGTGATATTTTTGGTTTTTGGTATAATCTTGTGTTTGGTATATTGATCATCATCTTTACCTATTTTTACACGGCGATCACAGTACCAACCAATAAAATGGCGGACGACCTCAAGCGCAGCGGAGGATTCATTCCAGGGATTAAACCAGGAACGGATACCGCTGAGTACTTAGATCGAATCATGTCACAAATAACCTTACCTGGATCGGTCTTTCTAGCCTTAATTGCCATTTTCCCGGCATTTGTCGTAAAAATCTTGGGAATTCAGCAAGGTTGGGCTCTGTTTTACGGAGGGACTTCTTTGTTAATTATGGTGGGTGTCGCCATTGATACAATGCAACAAGTGAATTCGTATTTGTTAAATCGTCACTATGATGGTTTAATGAAAACTGGTAAAAATCGTAAATCAATAGCATAATGGCCAAACAAGCAGCAATAGAGCAAGATGGATCGATAGTCGAAGCCCTATCCAATGCAATGTTCCGTGTGGAACTTGAGAACGGTCATATTGTTACCGCCCATATCTCTGGAAAGATGCGTATGCATTATATCAAATTACTTCCTGGCGATAAGGTGAAATTAGAAATGAGCCCTTATGATTTAACAAAGGCTCGCATAACTTATAGATACTAAAACAATGAAAGTAAGAGCTTCCATTAAAAAACGCAGTGCCGACTGTAAAATCGTACGCAGAAAAGGGCGCTTGTATGTTATTAACAAAAAGAACCCAAGGTTTAAACAAAGACAAGGATAATTATGGCAAGAATCGCAGGTGTAGATATCCCGAAACAGAAAAGGGGTGTAATCGCGTTAACGTATATCTTTGGAGTGGGCAAGAGTCGTGCTCAAGATATCTTAAAGAAAGCTGGTGTCAGCGAAGACAAAAAGGTCAACGAATGGAACGATGATGAAATCGGTGCTATTCGTGAGGCTGTAGGGTCATTCAAGATCGAAGGCGAATTACGTAGTGAAATTCAATTGAACATCAAGCGTTTGATGGACATCGGTTGCTACAGAGGTATTCGACACAGAGCTGGACTCCCCCTAAGAGGACAACGCACAAAGAATAACTCCAGAACCAGAAAAGGAAAACGTAAAACAGTTGCTAACAAGAAAAAAGCAACCAAATAATTTCAGGAGATATGGCAAAGTCTAGTGCAAAGAATACGAAAAAGAGAAAAGTTGTTATTGAAGCGACTGGTGAGGCACATATTACCGCATCATTCAATAATATCATTATCTCCTTGACCAACAAAAACGGCGATGTGATCTCTTGGTCATCCGCTGGAAAAATGGGCTTTAGAGGCTCAAAGAAAAATACGCCATACGCGGCACAATTGGCAGCAGAAGATGCGTCTTCAGTAGCTCATGAAGCTGGTTTGCGTAAAGTAAAGGTATACGTTAAAGGTCCTGGTAATGGTCGAGAATCGGCAATCAGAACCATCCACAATGCAGGAATTGAGGTCACGGAAATCGTTGACATTACACCAATGCCGCATAATGGATGTCGTCCACCAAAAAGAAGAAGAGTATAATATTTATAGTATCAATCGGAGGAAAAAGAAAACTAAAGGACGACCTTAATTTAGATTTTCCCTCCTAAAACAAAACAAAATGGCAAGATATACTGGTCCAAAGACTAAGATCGCTCGTAAATTCGGTGAAGCGATTTACGGTGAAGACAAATCATTCGAAAAACGCAATTATCCTCCTGGACAACATGGACAAAACCGCAGACGTGGTAAGAAGTCTGAATATGCTGTTCAGTTGGCAGAAAAACAAAAGGCAAAATATACTTATGGTATTTTAGAGCGTCAATTCCGTAACTTATTCAAAAAAGCAACGGCTGCCTCTGGAATTACAGGGGAGGTATTGTTACAATTGTGTGAGTCTCGATTGGATAACGTGGTCTATCGTATGGGAATTGCGCCAAGCCGCAGTGCTGCGCGTCAATTAGTGTCACACCGCCACATTACCGTAAATGGTGATAAGGTAAATATTCCTTCTTACCAATTAAAGCCTGGTGACGTTGTGGCCGTTCGCGAGAAATCAAAATCTCTCGACGCCATTCAGCAATCTTTGGCTAATTCAAGTCATGTTTTTGAGTGGATTACTTGGAACACTGATAAAAAGGAAGGAACTTTTGTTTCTGTGCCTCAGCGTTTGCAGATCCCTGAAAACATCAATGAGCAATTCATCGTCGAATTGTATTCTAAATAATTTTAAACACACCTTTAAGTTATGGCAGTATTTAGTTTTCAAAAGCCTGATAAAGTTATCATGATCAATTCAACCGATTTCGAGGGGAAATTTGAATTTCGCCCTTTGGAACCTGGTTATGGATTGACCGTAGGTAATGCCCTAAGACGTGTTCTTCTCTCTTCATTAGAGGGATTTGCAATCACTTCGGTGCGTATCGAAGGCGTGGATCACGAATTTTCAACGATTCAAGGAGTTGTTGAGGATGTTACCGAAATGATTTTGAATTTGAAGCAAGTTCGTTTCAAAAGACAAATTGAAGAAATCGACAACGAAACGGTAACTATTTCTATTTCTGGTAATGATAAGTTGACTGCTGGTGATTTCCAGAAGTTCATCTCAGGATTTCAAGTCCTTAATCCGGATTTAGTAGTTTGTAATATGGACGCTAAGGTTAATTTGAATATCGAGTTAACCATCGAAAAGGGACGTGGATATGTTCCGGCTGAAGAAAACAAGAAAGCAAATGCACCTCTTGGAACCATCTTCACAGATTCGATCTACACGCCAATCAAAAATGTTAAATACAGCATTGAGAATTTCCGTGTAGAGCAGAAAACCGACTATGAAAAACTTGTTTTTGAAATTATCACCGACGGTTCGATTCACCCTAAAGATGCTCTGACCGAAGCAGCTAAAACGCTAATCCATCATTTTATGCTCTTTAGTGATGAACGAATTACATTAGAGGC
>CALJFV010000042.1 GCA_938074515.1 uncultured Flavobacteriaceae bacterium | reverse complement strand
CTAACAAGGCTTTGTATTTCTTGTTTCGAATACAAGTATCCCGTAGGATTGCCCGGATTACAGATGAGAATTGCTTTTGTTCTTGGGGTGATTTGTTTTTCAAAATCTGAGATAGGGGGTAAAGCAAAATTATCTTCAATTCCAGACACTACCGGAACGACTGTGACATCACTTGCCCGCGCAAAACCGTTATAATTGGCATAAAATGGCTCTGGGATAATGACTTCATCTCCCGCATTACACACACTGCCCATGGCAAATAATAAGGCCTCACTTCCTCCAGTGGTTACTACAATGTCTTGAGCACTGACTTCAATGGACTTTCTCTTGTAGTACTGAGCAATTTTTTCACGGTATTGCTCTGAGCCTTCGCTACGTGAATAAGCCAAAACAGACAGCCCGTGATGGCTCACTGCATCTAATGCAACTTGTGGCGTTTTGATATCAGGTTGCCCTATATTTAGGTGATAAACCTTTTTATTTTGTTTGTAGGCCTGTTCGGCATAAGGAACCAGCTTCCTGATTGGTGACTCGGGCATTTGAGCCCCTTTAGTTGAAATTTTTGGCATGGGTATCCGTATATGATAAGGGCGAATGCGTGAAAATCGCTAGTTCTCTAAGATGCTTTTGTTGGCCTCAACCACCCCTTTTATTTTGAGGGCTTTTATTGGTTCTGTGGCATTTGAGTATACCGTTACGGTCTTGCGAATCGGACCGACGCGTTTGGTGTCGTATTTTACTTTTATTTCTCCTGTCGCTCCTGGCGCAATGGGTCCTTTTGGTTTTTCAGGAACGGTGCAACCACAGCTTGATTTTACATCTGAAATTATAAGTTCTGTATCTCCGGTATTGGTAAATTCAAAAACGCGAACACCATCACTGCCTTTGGCTATATTTCCGTAGTCAATGGTCTCTGACTTAAATTCTATTTTGGCCTGCGCTTGAACGTTGAGTCCTGCGATGAATAGTGCGATTAAAACAAATAATTTTTTCATGGTTCTCGGTTTAAAAGACTAATGTATTGAACTTTTATACAATGAGCAAAATGCTCGGCTTACTTTTATAATCTTTAACTTATAACTACTTTTGCCCCGAGCGCTACAAAAATTAAACCACAATGGCTGGAGTTGGCAAATACAATGCACAAGAGGTTGAAAATCACTGGTATGATTACTGGATGAACCACGGATATTTCCACAGTGAAATTGACCAAAGAACCCCGTATACGATCGTCATTCCTCCACCTAATGTAACCGGGGTATTGCACATGGGGCATATGCTAAACAATACCCTTCAGGATGTATTGATTCGACGCGCGCGTTTAAAAGGGTTTAACGCCTGTTGGGTGCCGGGTACAGACCATGCGAGTATCGCCACTGAGGCTAAAGTTGTCGCGAAGTTAAAAAGCGAGGGTATCGAAAAGTCTGATTTAACTCGTAAAGAATTTTTAGAGCACGCCTGGGCGTGGACCCACAAGCACGGTGGAATTATACTGGAACAGCTAAAAAAGCTGGGGGCCTCTTGCGATTGGCAGCGCACAAAATTTACTATGGACCCGGATCTCTCTGAATCGGTCATTCAAGTCTTTATTGATTTATATCGCAAGGGTCTGATTTACAGGGGTTATCGAATGGTCAATTGGGACCCAGAAGCAAAAACTACCTTGAGTGATGAAGAAGTAATTCATCAAGAGCGCCAGGGCCATTTATATTACATCAATTATGCGGTAGCTGATTCTGACGAAAAAGTCTTAATCGCCACGACAAGACCAGAGACTTTACTTGGGGATACAGCGGTTTGTATTCATCCTGAGGACCCTCGTTATACTCATCTGAAAGGAAAAGAGGTCATCGTTCCTATTTGTGGTAGAAAAATACCCATTATTGAGGATACCTACGTGGCCATGGATTTTGGTACTGGTTGTCTCAAAGTGACTCCTGCCCACGATGAAAATGACAAGCTCTTAGGAGAAAAGCACCAGTTGGAAGTCATCGATATTTTTAACGATGATGCCACGCTAAATGCGCATGGACTTCATTACAAGGGTCAAGATCGATTTGCCGTTCGAAAGGCCATCGTTGAAGAACTCAAGACCATGGGATTTTTAGAAAAGGTTGAAGCGCATACCCACAAGGTAGGGACTAGTGAACGCACAGGGGCGGTGATCGAGCCCAAACTCAGTGATCAGTGGTTTCTAAAAATGAAAGATTTGGCCCAGCCGGCTCTAGACGCAGTAATGAACAATGAGGTTCAGCTCGTCCCGGAAAAGTTTGTCAACACATACCGCCACTGGATGGAAGGGGTTCGCGATTGGAATATTTCGCGTCAACTGTGGTGGGGCCATCAAATTCCTGCCTATTATTACGGTCCAGGACGTGAAGATTTTGTTGTTGCCGCTTCTTTAGAAGAAGCTGTAGAATTGGCAGTTGAGCGCTCAGGAAATGCTGATTTATCCCAAGAAGACTTGACTCAAGATGCGGATGTTTTAGATACTTGGTTTTCTTCGTGGCTTTGGCCAATCAGTGTTTTTGATGGTATCCGCAATCCGGAAAACCCTGAAATCAACTATTACTACCCCACTAATGATTTGGTTACTGCGCCCGAGATTTTATTTTTCTGGGTGGCCCGGATGATTATTGCTGGATATGAATACCGCGGAGTGCGTCCTTTTAACAATGTCTATCTCACTGGAATTGTCCGTGACAAACAAAGACGAAAAATGAGCAAGTCCCTCGGGAATTCTCCCGATCCCTTGGATTTAATGGATAAGTACGGGGCGGACGGAGTTCGCGTAGGGATGTTATTGAGCTCTCCTGCGGGAAATGACCTTATGTTTGATGAAGATTTGTGCCAGCAGGGGAGTGGCTTTGTCAATAAAATTTGGAATGCCTATCGATTGGTTTCTGGTTGGACCATCTCGGAGGAAATTGCCCAAAGTGACAGCGATCGTAAAGCTATTGAGTGGTATGCTCAAAAGTTCCAAGCGGCGCTCAGTGAGATTGAAGATCATTATGGAAAATATCGTATTTCGGATGCCTTGATGACTACCTATAAATTGGTTTGGGACGACTTTTGTTCCTGGTTTTTGGAATGGATTAAACCAGAATATGGAAAGGCGATATGTGCCGATTCCTATGCCCAGGTTGTTCAGTTATTCGAAGATAATCTGAAAATTCTTCATCCTTTTGTGCCCTTTGTATCCGAAGAGATTTGGCAAAAATTGGCCGTGAGAACCAAAGATCAGGCGCTGATCATCGCAAAATGGCCAGAAATTAAATCACCCGATTTTGATTTGATTCAAGCCTTTGAACATACAAAGGAGGTTGTTTCGGGTATTCGTACTTTGCGTAAGGAAAAAAACATTTCGTTTAAAGAGGCCATTGATCTGACGGTTAATGACGTCGCGGGTATCGGAGATTACTACCAATCAGCCGTTGTAAAATTTTGCAATGTCGCTGCGGTACAATATGCCGATACAGCTCCTGAAGGCGCCTTGAGTTTTCGCGTGAAAAGCAATGAGTATTACGTCCCTGTAAGTGGCCATGTCGATGTTCAACAGGAGCGCCATAAGCTCCTGGAAGAGCTGTCCTACACAGAAGGATTTTTAAAGAGTGTCCGAGGAAAACTCAGTAATGCTCGATTTGTTGACAATGCTCCTGAAGCTGTAGTTGCCGCTGAGCGTCAAAAGGAAGCAGACGCCTTGGCCAAAATCAGTACGATAAACGCTGCACTTCAGGCGTTGGGATAATCGCCTTTACTGGTCTATGCCTTTATGGTCTCTGTAAATAAAATAGGTATTTGCAGTCTCGATGTATTTGAGTTTGGCTTCCTCTTGTGAAAGGCCTTTGGCTTGAAAAAGTGCGTTTATTTTAAAGGCGTTAATGAGCGGTTTGCTGCCCTGTGGGCGTTCCCGATCCCGAGTAGCAATCTTGTAGTAGGCATAAAGTTTTAACAGTATATCTGCAGGAAAAGGCTCTAAGTGTTTACTTACCAAAGCAACAGATTCTTCAAAGGCGATATCTAAATCTTTATGCTTCACCTGCAAGAACAGTAAGCCCTCCTTTAACCACTTGATTCAACGCTACAGCCACCGGGGTGTTCACCGGTAAATAAACATCAACACGCGAACCAAATTTAATAAATCCACTGTCTGTGGTTTGCTCTGCCAAATCTCCTTCTTTTGCGTAATTGACGATGCGCTTAGCCAGTGCGCCTGCAATTTGTCGAAACAGTACAGGACCATGTTCTGGACTATCCACAACGACGGTGGTTCTTTCATTTTCCAGACTAGATTTTGGGTGCCATGCTACAAGATATTTTCCAGGATGGTACTTACTGTAAAGTATTTTTCCACCTACTGGATAGCGGGTTACATGCACATTTATTGGCGACATAAAAACAGAAATCATGAGTCTCTGATCCTTAAAATATTCAGGTTCGAACACTTCCTCGATGACTACCACTTTACCATCTACTGGTGAGAGCACCAATTGATCATGGACCTTAAAATTACGCTTTGGATTGCGAAAGAATTGCAATATCAAGACTAAGAATACAAAGCCAATGCTCCATAGACTATATTTCAACCATGCGGTATTTATTGAGTAATGGACCGACAAAAAAATAGCCACTACAACGATAAATGTAATAGTGATAATACGATAACCCTCTTTATGAAACATAGGCGGTAATTTGAAGCAAACAGTAAACAAATGGACTTACAAAAATAATGCTGTCTAGGCGGTCATATATACCGCCATGGCCGGGCAATAAGGCCCCGCTGTCCTTGACTTGGGCCTTTCTTTTGAATTTTGATTGAACTAAATCGCCCAATGTCCCGAAAACGGAGATCAACAAGGCGAGAATAAGCCATAACTGAAGGCTTTGTCTGTCGAAATACTGAGCCATGATTCCTGCCGCGATCAGCGCACCGACTACGCCGCCCATGGTCCCTTCTATGGTCTTTTTTGGAGAAATATGTTCAAGGAGTTTGTGCCGACCAAAGTTAACCCCCACTAAGTAGGCCATACTGTCGTTTACCCAAATTAAAATAAAGACTCCAGCGATGAGATTCATATCATAATCTCCACTTATTTGGGGGATGAGCCCCATAGTGATGACGCCAATCATGATATAGAATACGATCAAAATATACTTGCGTTCCAGGCGCTGGTGCGACATAAATTCGAGTAAATTCAGGATGAGATAAGTATTCATGAGCACGCCCAAAACTCCAATCATCAGGTCGATCCATTTAGGGAAAATATTTTGATGAATCCCCAAAAACAACAAGATAAAAATAACGTAAGGCAGTACGCTTTTAATTTGGACTAAACGTTGAAACTCAAATAAGGTAAGTAGTCCGAAGCAGGCAGTGAGCAATAAAAAGTATTGAGCATCCGCATACATGGCGAAAAGAATCAACGTCATGTAAATAAAACCAGAAATGGTGCGCACTAAGAGCTCTCTCATATTTGGTTGGTTAGAATGCTTTTCTCACGGTGTAGAAGTTTGCGCTCAAACTGAGTCTAGGCGCCACTTTACAAATCCTCCATTAACAGCAAATATAAGTTTTTTGTGCTACTTCCGTAACTCATAAAATCTTTTTCGTCGCCCGTTTCAAAGTCTTGTATGGTGGTAATATTGGTTGGTATGGATTTATTACTTCTGCTCTTGATCAAATGCAGTCCCTCGCTTATGGTTTCAACAAGTTGACTTGTGGTGGCAAAAATGATAATGTTGGCTGGGAGTTCACTCAGTTTTTTCTCTTTTATTTGATTCGAACATAGCAGAATAGCTCCATTACTCGCCACTAAAGACTCGCATTGTGAAAGTACAAAACAGGATTTATCAGATTGTGAGAAATTCAGGTTATACCCATCGAATTTCTTCATTAAGGCAGGATCCATACAAAATACCTCCTGCTCGTACCAGTCGTTTTCTAGAAGAATATTGTCAAAAGCTTCTGCGACTTCCTCCCAATTGAGGCAATAAAGAAATTTACCTCCCTTATTGCTGAAGTTACGGGTGAATTTATCATCTATGGGTAAGTCTTGTTCTGGGAAATATTTACTGCGCTCCTTAGACGGTGCTTTGTCGTC
>CALJFV010000041.1 GCA_938074515.1 uncultured Flavobacteriaceae bacterium | reverse complement strand
TTTCATTAGGAATCCTAGGTGGTGGGCAACTCGGTAAAATGCTTTTGACCGAAACCCAAAAATGGGACATTAAAACCCATGTTTTGGACCCAAGTGACCATGCTCCGTGCCGCACAGGCTGCAATGTGTTTGTTCAAGGATCTCTGATGGACTACGACACCGTTTTCAATTTTGGAAAGAATCTAGATGTCTTGACCATCGAAATTGAAGGCGTTAATCTTGAGGCCTTGGCAGATTTAGAAAATCTTGGAGTTAAGACTTACCCAAGAGCCGAGACATTGAAGTTTATACAAGACAAAGGGGTTCAAAAATCATTCTATGCCAAGCATCAAATTCCTACGGCGCCATTTGCACGATACGACAATAGAGATGCATTAATCGCAGCTTACGACAATGGCGAATTAACATTGCCACAAGTTTGGAAAGTTTGTCGTGGCGGATATGATGGCAATGGGGTTCAAATCTTAAGATCCCCCGAGGATTTTCACCATCTTCCTCAAGCGCCATGCGTCGTGGAGCATTTGGTTCCCTTTACCCATGAACTTGCCGTGATTGTCGCACGAAGTCCCAGCGGAGCGTTCACGACCTATCCCGTGGTAGAAATGGAGTTTCATCCTGAGGCCAATCAAGTAGAATATGTTCTTTGTCCCGCACGCATTGATGCATCTTTGGCCAAAAAAGCCCAAGACGTAGCACTAATGGTATCGCGCGCGCTCAAGCACGAAGGCCTGCTTGCGGTCGAATTGTTTGCCACAGAAGCAGGAGAAATTTTAGTCAATGAGGTGGCACCAAGACCCCACAACAGCGGACATTACAGTATCGAAGCTGCTTACACCAACCAATTTGAGCAACATTTGAGAGCAATTTTAGATTTGCCCCTCGGGGATACAAAAAGTAAAGTTGCAGGAATAATGGTTAACTTAGTCGGTGCGGAGCACCATACCGGGCCGGTGCATTATGAGAATATTGAGAATATTTTGGCCATACCAGGGGTAACACCACATATCTATGGTAAAAAAGAAACCAGACCATTTCGAAAAATGGGGCATGTGACCATAATTCATGAGGACATGAACCAAGCGCGTTTAATCGCAGAACAAGTTAAAAATAGCATTAACGTTATTAGCAAATCATGAGTAAAGTAGCTATTGTAATGGGCAGCACCAGTGATCTAAGGGTCATGCAAGCTGCAGTTGATATTCTAAAAGGATTTGATATAGAAACCGAGGTCGATATCGTTTCTGCCCACCGCACCCCTGAAAAACTATTTGATTTTGCACAAAATGCCCACACGCGAGGAATCTCAGTAATTATTGCCGGTGCTGGAGGTGCAGCCCACCTGCCGGGGATGGTGGCTTCACTCTCGCCCCTACCTGTAATTGGGGTTCCGGTTAAATCGAGTAATTCGGTCGATGGGTGGGATAGCATACTTTCAATCCTTCAAATGCCAAACGGCGTTCCTGTCGCCACAGTTGCTATGGATGGCGCTCAAAATGCAGGTATATTGGCCGCACAAATAATAGGCAGTCATGATAAATGTGTCTTAGATAAATTACTCGCCTACAAACAAGGCCTTAAGATTAAAGTTGAAGAAGGCGCTAAATCTCTGAAAAAGTAATGACAAATCCTTTGCTGGAATCCTTTGATGTGGTCCCTTTTGATCGTATCAAGGCGCAACATTTTTTACCTGCGGTTAATGCATTAATCAAACAAGCCAAAAGCGAAATTGACCAAATAACGCAAAATCAAGAATCGGCAACATTTGAAAACACATTGCGCCCTCTTGAATTATCTGGCCTTTATTTAGAACGGGTAAGCCAATGTTTTTTTAATTTACTCAGTGCCCATACCGATGAGACCCTACAAAATGAAGCCCAGCATATCTCCCCATTACTGAGTAGTTTTAAAAATGATATTTTGATGAATGCACGTCTTTTTGAGCGCATTAAATCAATTTATATCCAAAGAGAAATTCTTCAAATCACCCCGGAAGAGGCACAACTCCTGGAGCGAACCTACCAATCATTTTGCCGCAATGGTGCGCTTTTGACCCCTGATCAGCAAGAAGAGGTGAGGGCTATAGACAGTGCACTGTCCAAAGCAACTTTAACCTTCGGCAATAATGTACTGAGTGAAACAAATGCCTTTAGTTTAAATGTCGAGGATAAGTCGAGCCTAGAGGGTTTACCGAACTCCTTTTTAGAACAGGTACAAAAAAAGGCCAAAGAAAAAAACCTTGTGGGTTATTTAGTGGGTCTGGAATTTCCAAGCTATCTGCCCGTGATGAAATTTGCCAAAAACCGCGAATTACGTCAAAAATTGTGGCTTGCCTATGGGGCCCGAGCCGCTCAAAATAATGAGCAAGACAATAAAGCCCTGATCCGCGAAATTGTCACCCTGCGCCAGCGACGTGCACAGATATTGGGCTACCCAAACCACGCTGCATTCGTGTTGGAAGAACGCATGGCTAAATCAGCTCAAAACGTCAATACTTTCCTTGGTGATCTTGCAGAAAAAGCCATGCCAGCAGCCAAGAGAGAATTGGAGGAATTAAAGAATTTTGCCCTTGAGCAGGAAAATATAGAACAAATTCAACCTTGGGATTTATCCTTTTTTAGTGAGGGCTTAAAAAAGAAATTATTCGATTGGGATGAAGAGAAGTTGAAGGAATTTTTTCCTTTAAATCAAGTCCTGACTGGAGTTTTTGGTATCGCCAAAAGACTCTACGGATTGCGATTTGAACAAGACCTAGAGATTCCCGTTTACCACAATGAAGTCACAGCCTACAGAGTCTTTGATGAGCATGGAGCCTTTAAAGCCATCTTGTATTGCGACTTTCATCCCAGACCCTCAAAAAGAGATGGTGCGTGGATGACCAGCTATAAAACGCAATACAAAACGAGTCAAGAAAATCACAGGCCACACATTTCGATTGTGTGCAATTTTACACACCCGGACGCCCAAGGCATCGCATTGCTTACTTTTCAGGAAGTCACCACGCTTTTCCATGAGTTTGGTCATGCCCTACACGGGATGCTTGCCGACACCCATTACCCGAGCCTCTCGGGAACCAGTGTGTCTTGGGATTTTGTGGAGCTACCCAGTCAAATCATGGAGAACTGGTGTTTTCAAAAGGAAAGCTTGAACCTCTTTGCCAAGCACTATAAAACACAAGAGCCACTTCCCCTTGCCTATCTTGATCAGATCAACGCCTTAAAAGCTTTTCAGGAAGGAATGCAAACCTTGCGTCAAATCGGCTTTGCGACTTTAGACATGGCTTACCATGACGGACAATTTAACAATCAAGATGTAGTGGCCTTTGAGCGCGATATCTTGGGGGATATGCAATTACTCAAACACAAACACCCCTATGTCATGAGCACTGCTTTTTCCCATATTTTTCAGGGGGGTTATGCCGCGGGCTATTACAGTTATAAATGGGCTGAAGTTCTTGACGCGGATGCATTCTCCCTGTTTGAAGAGCGGGGAATTTTTGACCCACAAACCGCCGAGAGTTTTGCCCAAAACATTCTCAGCAAAGGCGGCACAATAGATCCCATGGTTCTGTATAAAAAATTTAGAGGGCGTGCCCCAAAAAACGACGCGCTGCTCAAACGCGCCGGATTACTTACTAAAGATTAATCCCAAAAAAATAGGTCATCACTAACCAAACAATCGGTATGGCCTCAATCCAAAATGCACTATACCAAAAGGACTGTTTTGACCGAGCCATAATGAGTCCAAAACAAGTTAGGGACAGGGTGATCACAAAGGGAATATCCCAAAAAGTTATTGGGAGTTCTGATTCCATATCAACTTCTGGTTCAATATCAAGACCCATCCTTAATAAATAGAGATGAATCAGAGCACAAATAATCAAAAGCACTGTTCCTAAAATTTTTGCGCGCAACAGCCCGAGTTTTTGGGGCCAAGTCGGATGCCGCAGTACATCCTTGCCTGCATCTCTAATTTCAAAAGGGATCGTTAATACAATAACCCATAAGGTTTGAGCTAAAAATAGCAGTACAATTTCCTCAGAAACATGATTCGAAATCAACAGGGGCAGCACGACAGAGATGCCACTCCAGACTAAAGCCACAATAACGATTTTTATCGCGCCATAATCCCGAAATGGAGCCAATTTAATTGGCGCCGGTAAAATATATCCCAGGCTGAGCGTCATGACGAGAACAAGGCCTAACTGTTGAGCGACATTGAAGGCAGTCACCAAAAGAACACTTATTATCGCTAGGGCATGAACCCACCATGGACTTCGCTGCAGCACCAGAAGCACTCCTGATTTGAATGAAGCTCGTGCTGGCACATTTTTTATATAGGTATAGGCGACAAGGGTTCCCAATACCGCAAAAGCTAAATAATTCCAATTACAGGGAATACCGGCGTATCTGTAAGTCAAAAGAACCAAACTCAACAAGGCAAAAGAAACGTGTAAATTGAGTTCTACGTATTGTCTTAAGCAGCGTTTGAACAGGCTCATGACCAAATATAGGTAAATGTTAGTAAGTACGATAAGTGGTTGAAAAATAGTCGGGAAAGTGCCATTTAATTGTCCTCTTTTACGGACAATTTATCGTAATTTTGGCCAAAAATTAAGGCATCTTATGAATACAGATTCGTTTGCATTACGCCATATCGGCCCACGTGAAGAGGAAATTCAGGAAATGTTAAAGGCCATTGGGGCTGAATCTATTGATCAACTTATCGATCAAACGATCCCTAAGGATATCAAACTAAAAAAAGCCCTCAATTTGGCTCCTGCAATGAGCGAGTATGAATTTTTAAATCATATTCATGTATTAGGTGCAAAGAACAAAATCTATCAAACCTATATCGGCCTTGGGTATCACAACACGCATACCCCATCAGTAATCAAACGAAATATTCTCGAAAATCCGGGATGGTATACTGCTTACACGCCATATCAAGCAGAAATCGCTCAAGGAAGGCTCGAAGCGCTATTAAATTACCAGACCCTGATCACAGAACTCAGCGGAATGGAGCTCGCCAATGCCTCGCTCCTTGATGAGTCTACCTCGGCGGCAGAAGCCATGACCTTACTCTTTGCCGTACGAGAGCGAGATCAAAAGAAAAATGAGGTTGTTCAATTTTTTGTCAGCGACCAAGTATTGCCACAAACCCTGTCTTTACTCGAGACAAGAGCCACCCCCTTAGGAATACAGCTTGTTGTTGGCAAAGCAGAATCCTTCACTTTTGGCAAGGAATTTTATGGGGCACTACTCCAGTATCCAGGGAAACAGGGACAAATTTTAGATTTGGAACCCTTTATACAAAAGGCACATGAAAACCAAATAAAGGTTGCTGTTGCCGCAGATTTACTCGCATTAGTTTTGCTCAAGTCTCCTGGAGCATGTGGTGCTGATGTGGTCGTTGGAACTTCTCAAAGATTTGGAATTCCCTTGGGTTATGGCGGTCCTCATGCGGGATATTTTGCCACACGCGAGGCGTATAAACGCAACATCCCAGGAAGAATCATCGGTCTAACAAGAGATATGGATGAACAGCCTGCGCTTCGGATGGCCCTACAGACAAGAGAGCAGCACATTAAAAGAGATAAAGCGACTTCAAATATCTGTACTGCACAAGTACTCTTAGCTGTTATGGCCGGAATGTATGCCGTATATCACGGACCGGAAGGCCTTAGATATATCGCCAACAAAGTTCATGAACATGCGTTAATTCTTGCCGATGGATTAAAACGCAATGGCTATCAACTGGTTCACAATAGTTTTTTTGACACCATTACCGTTCGGGCTAATCGGAATCAGATTGAGCCACTTGCGCTTTCAAAGCAGATCAATCTATACTATCCAGATCACGAGCATGTGAGTATTTCAATAAACGAAACAATCAATGCGCAAGACGTTGCACAACTCCTTAGTTTATTTTCTTCAGAAGCAAAATCAGAGGACACTGCCGTGAGTTTAGATGAATTCGGAATTGCCAACAGCCAGAGACGTTCGTTCGACTATTTACAACAAGAAGTATTTAATCGTTACCACAGTGAAACTGAACTCATGCGCTATATCAAACGTCTTGAACGTAAGGATTTAGCACTTAATCATTCGATGATTTCTTTGGGGTCTTGTACAATGAAACTCAACGCAGCATCAGAAATGCTCCCATTGAGTGACCCAAATTGGGCCGGGCTACACCCACTCGTGCCCTTAAATCAAGCACAAGGTTATCAAGAAATGTTGTCAAAGCTCGAAGAACAACTGACAGAAATTACGGGATTTGCGGCGACTTCACTCCAGCCAAACTCAGGAGCT
>CALJFV010000040.1 GCA_938074515.1 uncultured Flavobacteriaceae bacterium | reverse complement strand
GCCATCAGGGGCCTATTTATACAATATCTCGGGCACTATTTTTAGTATCTTGCATGAGTCTAACCGATTTTATAAAAATCAGCAACCGATAAACATGGAGCATAAGATGAGTGACAAAGGCCATGTGCTGAGCCATAGACAAGACTCCGTGATGACTATTGAGTTCGGTCATCCAGCGCACAATAGCCTTCCAGCTTATTTATTGGACGCGTTGGTGCAAGCTATTGATGCCGCTTCAGAGGATGATGAGGTAAAGGTGGTGGTCATGCGAAGTTTTGGTGATCGTAGTTTTTGTGCTGGGGCCAGTTTTCAAGAGTTAATTGCCATAGAAAACGAAACTCAGGGTAAGGCCTTTTTTAGTGGCTTTGCTCGAGTTATTAATGCTATGCGTCGTTGTAAAAAATTGATTATTGCTCGCGTTCAGGGTAAAGCGGTAGGTGGCGGCGTAGGCATCATTGCAGCCGCAGATTATGCCTTGGCCATAGAGACTGCAGCGGTAAAATTGAGTGAACTTACCATAGGAATTGGTCCCTTTGTCATCGCACCGGTAATAGATCGGAAAATTGGGGTGGCGGGATTAAGTGCTCTATCCATCGACGCACAAGGGTTTAGATCAGCGCTTTGGGCGGAGTCCAAAGGATTGTATACTCAAGTATTTGATTCTGTGCAATCAATGGACAGCAGTTTAAAGGATCTTTGCCATGATCTTTCACAATATAATGTTGAAGCAATGCATGCCTTGAAGTCGGTTTTATGGCAGGGAACCGAGCATTGGGAAGAATTGCTCCAAGAGCGAGCTGCCTTGAGCGGTCGCTTGGTCCTTAGCCCAGAAACCAAATCGCAACTTGCGCCTTACAAACAATCCAATCAAACATGAAACAATTTTTTTTATCCTGCCTCATGGTCTGCACTATGACTGCATGGGCACAATGGACCACAGACACAGAAGCCAATACCTTAGCATCAACCTTGTCGAGTGATGACATGAAGGCTATTGGAGCCTCAGATGGATCAACCTATATCGTATTTTGGCACAGTGTGGGTGCTCCAGAAAATTATGAATTAAGACTACAAGTGTTGAACCCTGCTGGAGAGAAGATGCTCGGTGATGAGGGGGTATTGGTCAGCGATGACCTTCCCATGAGCACTTTTACGGTCCTGTGGAATGTTGTGGTCGATGCGCAGGATCATTTATACATTGGTGCTACGGGCACAGGAGGGGGTGAACCTGCCTTTGTTTTTAAAATGGACCTTCAAGGCAATCGTTTATGGGGGCCAACAGGCCTTTCTGTGGGCAGTGGATATGCGGTGAAAATTTTGCCGCTTTCTCAAGGCAATGTTCTCGTATCCTGGTGGCCGTCTTCAGGTGTGGCACAGTTGCAGCTATTTGACGCATCTGCTCAAGCCGTATGGAGCGCACCTCAATCAGTTAGCCTAAGTTCGAGCAGTACGGTCGTCGGCAATATGTTCCAATTGGCTAACGGGGAATTTATTGTGGTATTTCACAAAGTGCTTACAGGGATTAATTCATTTTTACACGCCCAGCGCTTCGACGCTAATGGATCTGCAGTTTGGACTGCTCCTGTTCAAATTAGTGAGCAAGCGACTGCCTTTAATCGAGATTATCAAGGCATAATGATCGAGGACAAAGTTTATATGGGCTATTTTGCTTCTTCGGGAACCCGATTCGATACTTTTCTACAATGCATCACCCCAGAAGGCACAATGCCATGGGGGGTAAATGGCGCCTCTTTTGACACCACGCAGTCCTTTTATGAAATGGGGCCTTATATGGCTTATAAAGAGGGATCTGATGTGGTTTGGATGAGCAGTACCTATACCAATACCTCCCAAAGTGCTAAGGGGACTTATTTGCAAAAATTTGATCGCACCACTGGAGATAGATTGTTTGGCGATGCGGCCTTTGAATTATATGCAGTTGGATCAGAATCGGTACCTGTTGGGGGGATGAATATTGCCGAGCAAGGACCGATATTGTTGATAAAAGAGGGAGTAGATAACGGCGCTTCACCTACAGTTCTTCGGGCGACTTATTTAGATCAAACCGGTCAAACGGTGTGGCCAGAGGGCCTCAGAGATGTGGCTACATTTCAAGCCAATAAAGGCCGAATTCATCATACACAAATGATCAATGGTCAAAGTGTTGCTGTGTTTGTGGAGCAAAAATCAGGCCCAGCAAAAGTTTATGCTCAGAATATAGTCGATGGAGCCGTAGTCCTCGCCCAAAACGATCTTGCCTCGGCCATTGATTTGACTTTTTTAAATCCTATTTCTGATCAAATACTGGTTTCAGGGGCAGGGACAGAGCCTTTGGAGATAGAGGTTTTTGACGCCTTAGGCCAAAGGATTTTGAGCGCATCTGAATTTTTTGAGCTTGACCGATATGATGTTAGTCAATGGGGTACCGGGCTCTATTATCTCAAGGTCAGAGACAACCGCAGCAATATGGTTTATCGATTAATCAAGGAATAAGCGCAGACCAAAGTTCTGATTCAATATCATTCAGACGCCTTATTTTTCTGCCCCAGGAGGATATTTGGCTAAAATTTCGTCAACTATTTTTTGAATTCGGGCCTTCTTTTTTTCAACCCGATCATTTGGGTAGAGTTGGGCTGTGCCTTTACCTTGCCAAATCAGTTGATTGGTTTTGGCGTCGACTAAATTGATATAGAGTTGGCCTTCTGTTCGGGTGCTCACACTAGGGCCAAAGTATCCGACGTTCCACCATGGAGACCAACCCCAGCCCCAGCCCCAGCCGAAGTTGTTTTGAAAAATATCTACTTCTTTTTCTTCTTTGGTGAAAACATGAACGAGCAAACTTGCCTCTTGAGATTTTGAGAGGCCTTTACGCGTTAAATTATCATCAATGGCGTGTAAAATTCTTTTTTTATCCAGATCATTAACTTC
>CALJFV010000039.1 GCA_938074515.1 uncultured Flavobacteriaceae bacterium | reverse complement strand
GAAATAACAAAGGTTAGTGGAGGAGCTGCTTCGTTGCAGGAGGAAGCACGACGTAACATAAGCTTGATCCCCAAAATGGTGCGTCCGGGAATGCAGGCGGGCAAACCAAAAGCCATTCAATACACAGTTCCGTTTGATTTTAAAACGGGAAAATAAGCCTCATGATAAACCTAAATTTAACCGACATAAAAGGGTTATGATCACAATGATTGCAGCCATTGGCGCAAACCATGAGTTGGGTAAAGACAATGATCTTGTTTGGCATTTGCCAGATGATTTTAAACGATTTAAAGCACTGACCACCGGCCATTGTATTATCATGGGGCGTAAAACTTTTGAGTCCTTCCCCAAGTTGCTCCCGAACCGCAAGCACATTGTCATTACACGCAATACAGATTATCCCGTCCCGGAGGGCGTTGTTGTAGTACAAAATATGGCTCAGGCTCTATCGCAGTGTGAAGACGATCCACAGCCCTTTGTTATCGGTGGTGGCGAAATATATCGTTTGGGAATGGAATGGGCCGATTGCCTTGAAATTACTCATATTGAAGGTGATTTTGAATGCGACACTTTTTTTCCTGAACTCGACCATGATCTTTGGGATTGTATCTCGAGTGTGAGACATGAGAAAGATCAAAAACATGATTACGCATTCACTTATAAAACGTACCACCGAAGAGCATCTAAAAACAAAATTGAATAAAATCATCACTGCACTCAAACGCATATAAAAATTACATATATGAAGGCATACGTATTTCCTGGACAAGGGGCCCAATTTACTGGGATGGGTCAAGAGCTTTATGAACAATCTCCATTAGCCCAATCTCTTTTTGAACAAGCTAATGAAATACTGGGTTTTGACATTACCAAGATTATGTTTGAGGGATCTGCCGATGATTTAAAACAGACGGAGGTTACCCAACCTGCTGTCTTCTTACACGCCACAATTTTAGCCCAAGTCTTGGGCGATACTTTTCAGCCAGATATGGTGGCAGGACATTCATTAGGAGAGTTCTCAGCGCTAGTTGCCAATAAATGCCTGTCTTTTGAAGACGGACTCAAACTTGTTTCCCAACGGGCGCAAGCCATGCAAAAAGCCTGTGCCATAGAACCCTCAACCATGGCCGCAGTATTAGGCTTGGATGATGCTGTGGTAGAACAAATATGTCAAGAAACCGAGGGAACAGTTGTCGCTGCCAATTATAATTGCCCTGGGCAATTAGTCATTTCGGGAAGTATCGCAGCTGTTGAGACTGCGTGTGCTAAACTCACAGAGGCTGGTGCGCGACGTGCGCTTATTCTTCCAGTAGGCGGTGCCTTTCACAGCCCACTCATGGCCCCAGCACAAGAAGAATTAGGGCGTGCCATCGAAGCGACAAATTTCGCAAAACCTATTTGTCCCGTCTACCAAAATGTTACCGCAGCGGCAGTAGAAGATCCCGCAGCCATTAAAAGTAATTTGCTGGCTCAGCTTACGGCGCCAGTGCGCTGGACCCAAAGCGTACAACAAATGATTCAAGATGGGGCCACGCACTTTATTGAGGTCGGTCCAGGTAATGTTTTACAGGGATTGGTCAAAAAAATCAATCGAGATACGCAAACAGAAAAAGCGGGGCTATAACCCAAAGTAAAATCGCGTTACAACAGGGGAAAAATCGGGTTACAACCCGCGGATACGCTTTTCCCAAGCCCAAGCTGAAGAAAGCGATGTCGCTAAATCTCTCTGAGTAGACCAACCCAAAACCTGAGTGGCCTTTTTGGTGTCTGCGTAAACGGCAATAACATCGCCTTCACGTCGGCCTACAATTTTATAGGGCAGGGTTACGCTTGTGGCCTCTTCAAAAGTTTTAATGACCTCTAAAACAGAATTCCCCTGACCAGTTCCTAAATTAAAAACCTCGACAGGCTCTTGTTGCGCTTTTTTAACCAGGCGATCCAGAGCAACCACATGGGCCTCCGCCAAATCCATCACGTGTATGTAATCGCGAATACAGCTGCCGTCTGCTGTGGGGTAATCGTCGCCAAAAACAGAAAGTTGTTCACGTAAACCAGCTGCAGTCTGGGTAATAAATGGGACGAGATTCTGAGGGACCCCTTTTGGAAGTTCACCGATTAAAGCCGAATCATGAGCCCCTATTGGATTAAAATAACGCAATAAAATAGTACGCAGATCACTCACCTTACACAGGTCGTGCAGTATTTCTTCGGCGATTTGTTTGGTGTTTCCATAAGGTGATAACGCCCTTTTGATAGGCGCAGACTCATCTATAGGCAGGTAATCAGGCTCTCCGTAAACCGTGCAAGAAGAACTAAAAATAAAATTATGCACCCCGTGGGCAACACAATTTTGCAAAACATAGACTAAGGCGTTGATGTTGTTTTCGTAATATAATAAAGGATTCTCAACACTCTCACCCACGGCTTTACTCGCTGCAAAATGAATGACTCCATCAAAAGAGTGCTGGTCAAAAATATTTTTTACCGCGGCCTTATCTCTTAGATCCAATTCGATGAATTCTGGGGTAAACCCGATAATTTTTTCGAGACCTTGAAGTACAGTGCGTTCAGAATTGGACAAATCGTCGACAATTAAAACAGAATAGCCACTTTCGTGTAAGGCCACCACAGTATGTGAACCGATGTACCCTAATCCGCCTGTAACAAGTATTTTACCCATGGCGCTGATCTTTTACAAATTCGATAACGGTATGGGCAATAAAACCTATTTGATCCTCCTCGAGCTCTGTATGCATGGGTAATGAAATGACACACTGGACAAGCTTATTTGTTACGGTGAAATCAGCTTCATCGTAGCGCTCATCGGCATAGGCCTTTTGCGCGTGCAGCGGGATCGGGTAATAAACCCCGCATGGAATGTTATGGGCTGACAGGTGTTTTACCAAAGCATCACGATCTACACCATCAATCGTGAGCGTATATTGATGAAAAACATGACAATCGCACTGGGCACAAATCCCTTTTTGGGGGCCACATGCGCCGCTGGGCGTGGTAACGCCCGGCACCTGAGCGAAGGCTCTGGTGTAAGCCGCCGCGGCGCGGCGGCGCGCGGCGTTATACTGATTGAGCTTGGGCAGTTTAGCACGCAACACAGCGGCTTGGAGTGAATCTAATCGCGAATTTACCCCAACGACATCATGATGATAACGTTCATACATTCCGTGATTGACTATTCCGCGCAATGTATGTGCTAAATCATCGTCATTGGTAAAAATCGCTCCGCCATCTCCGTAACAGCCCAAGTTTTTAGAGGGGAAGAACGAAGTAGAAGCTACATGACCAATGGTCCCCGTCTTTTGCTTGCGCCCATCGCTAAAGGTATATTCTGCACCTATGCCTTGTGCATTGTCCTCAATCACATATAAATTATGTTTTTCGGCCAAATTCATCAAGGGCTCCATATCGGCGGTGAGTCCAAATAAATGCACGGGTACTATCGCTTTGGTTCGCGGGGTAATGGCACGCTCAACGGCCGCTAAATCGATATTAAAATTAATGGGGTCTACATCGACCAATACTGGCGTTAGGCCCAGAAGTGCGATCACCTCAACAGTCGCCGCAAAAGTAAAGTCAGCTGTAATTACCTCATCACCAGGCTTTAACCCAAGACCCATCATCGCGATTTGCAGGGCATCAGTTCCATTGGCACAAGGAATGACGTGTTTCACCCCTAGGTAGGCCTCCAATTCCTTTTGGAAGGTCTGTACCTCAGGACCGTTAATGAAACTTGCTGTATCAATGACTTCTTGCATTGAAGCGGTCACTTGGTCCCTAATAGCGGCGTATTGACCTTGCAGGTCTACCATCTGTATTTTTTTCATGTGGCGCGATTTGAATGTGTCAAAACTACGAAAAATTGACCTACAAGCGCCACGGAATTGGCTAAAGAACCGTAATTTAGCCCTAAGGTATATGGGGCAAATCATCTACAATTCACTGAGCTTTTTCGGCCAACTCCTGTTACGCCCACTGCAGTGGGTAGGGTCTAAAAAATTGCGCGCGTTTTGGAACGGCCGGGACAATACTTGGGAGCAGCTAGAGATCCTAGATCCGGCAAACGACAAGCGCCTTTGGATGCATTGTGCCTCACTTGGAGA
>CALJFV010000038.1 GCA_938074515.1 uncultured Flavobacteriaceae bacterium | reverse complement strand
CGCACTCATTGATTGGCTGAAAGAAGAGCGAGCGGCAGGAAGAACGATTGTCTTATGTACCGCGGCAGAAGAAAGGCTGGCGGAGGCTGTTGCAAGCCATTTAGGCTTTTTTGATGAAGTGATTGCAACTAAAAGAGGAATCGATAATGAAGGTGTGACCAAAAGGGCGACGCTAGAGGAAAAGTTCGGTATTAAGGGCTATGACTACGCGGGTAATTCAAAGGTAGATCTAGAGGTATGGGCAGGCGCTCGTCAGGCGATTGTTGTGAATGCAAACAAATCGGTTGTCAAGCAAGCTACGCAAGGGGGTAACGTCTCTAAATTCTTCTTGATCCAACCTATAAAGCTTTCTCAATACAACAAGTTGTTTCGGGCGCATCGATTATTAGCGAATCTGCTACTTTTTCTGCCGCTATTCGCTGCTCATCAGATCAGTAGTATCCAATCCTTGTTAACTCTCTTTCTCGCTTTTTTGTCTTTCAGCTTATGTGCGTCCGGCATGTATATTGTTAATGACTTATTAGATTTAGAAAGTGATCGCAGACATTCCCGCAAGTGCACTCGTCCATTTGCGTCAGCCGCCGTGCGCATTAAATCGGGAGCCATCGCTGCTCTGATATTTGTAACAGCGGGTTTCTTATTGGGGTTAATAGTAGGCACAGCGTTTTCAGCATGGTTATTTGCATATGCGCTACTTACCTTTGCGTATTCCTTCCGGCTAAAGCGTCTCGTCATTATTGACTGCGTTACTTTAGCGGCCCTTTATAGTTCTCGCATTATTGCCGGTGCTGTCGTTGTAGCGATTCCCTTTTCATTTTGGCTTTTGGCTTTTTTCAGCCTCATTTTTCTGTCGCTTGCGTTTGTCAAGCGATACGCAGAACTAACGGAGCAAGTACAAGTAGGCGACAACCTTTCGTATGGTACAGGCTATGAAGTCAAGGATAGACCACTCCTTTGTGCGCTCGGTATTACGGCAGGTTACGGGGCTGTGCTGATGTTGCCCCTTTATCTACATAGCGATATAACAGTTAGTCTTTTTGCTCGCCCGCAGTTAGTTTGGCTTTCCGTTCCCCTCGTTCTTTTTTGGGTGAGTCGGTTGTGGATGAAGGTGCTTAGGGGCGAGATTATTGACGAACCTTATGTGTTCACTTTAAAAGATAAGGTGAGCCGAGTTATTGTCTTATTAAATGTCGGTTTGTTTGTACTCGTTGTTTGAAAACACTAATCAACGTGTAGGGCCTCAAAGATTAGACTAAGAAAGTTCGTAGGCAATAACACAAAATGGAGCGGAGTTTTTTCGGGTTTATTGACTGGAGCTCGTCAAAGAGATCAACATAAATGCGGCTTGAGATTAAGGGCGTAATTGCGATCGGGTGGACTTTTTTTTTAACGTCCGTTTTAATTTTTGGATTGTTAGTTCGTTTCAGTTTTCCCGAAACTAAAAGTGTCTGGTCCGATGAGTTATTTTCCTTGGCCTTATCTTCGCCTGAAAAGTCTCTTCTGAGCGTAATTGAGGAAGCTTTTCGACGCGATATTCATCCGCCTCTTTACGCGGTACTTCTTCGTTTATATTTTTTTGAGGCGGCTTATACGGTAGAGGCGGCGCGGATGTTTTCGGCGTTTTTCGGTATGTTGGGGGTGATTGCGATAACGCTTTTTGTTTATTTTTGGAGAAATGCTCGAGAGGCTTTGTTCGTTAGTGTTTTGCTCGCCTTCCACAACATGCTTTTTTTCTATTCTCAAGAAATTCGTATGTACAGTCTTAGTGTATTTTTTTTAGGGGTGGGAATGCTCAGTTGGTCGTTGGGGAAAAAGAACTCTAACCAAATATGGTTTGCGTTATCGGGCCTTCTATTCGGATGTCTTACTTTCACCTACTACATCGGTGGTTTATTTTCGATAATTTTCATTAGTTTAGGGGTTGGGTTGGCTATTGGTTCAAGAAGAAGATTTTTTGTTCCGGAGATCGTGGCGTTGCTCACATTAGGAATAGCCCTTTTTTTTCTCGCCCCCAGCTTGTTTGCGGACCTGCAGTCGAATCAAAGTTTCTGGATTCCCAGTCTAGATATCAGAGGGTTCTTGCAACTTACTTCTGGCCTGGCAGGAGGGAAGTTCGCTTTGTCGTTGATGATTGGAGTGATTGCCTGGCGCTGCATAAAGCGCCTCAATCTTGAAGTGATAGAAATCCACTTAATCTTTAGTATCGGCATATTTTCATTAATATTGTTAGTGTATTCAATGACACGTTTTTCGGTCTTTTTGCCTCGTGTGTTGATCGTGCTCACCCCACTTTTAGTGGTCTTAACGGGTGTTTCTGTTTGCAAATTAACGAATTCGAAAGCAATGAAGATCTTGTCGATTCTCGTTTTTGTGTTTCCGACATTTTTAGCTAGTCCGAATGCGTTTGACAGGCGTGGACACGGACATAATCCTAAATCGCTTGTGAAATTTATTGGTTCAAATCCTCAACGTTACGGGACGTGTGAGAAAGCGCCAGATCATATTCGAGCTCTATTTAAAATTTATGGATATTCAGAGCTTCT
>CALJFV010000037.1 GCA_938074515.1 uncultured Flavobacteriaceae bacterium | reverse complement strand
AAGCCAATTCAATTCTCTCTGTTAATGATGCTTGATTCATTACTTTGATTTTACAGCACTACAACCAGCCATAGTGGTTATTTTAACCGCCTCTGTGGGCGGTAAATCTTCATTTCTACGCACGGTCTGACGGACAACCTCTCGAGTCATATTCACAAATGCCTCGGCTGCAGAGGTTCCTGATTGAAGCGCGGCAGGCCTGCCTATATCACCTGATTCCCGAATACTTTGCACCAGTGGTATCTCTCCCAAAAATTCTATATCTAAATCCTCGGCTAAATGACGCGCGCCACTTTGTCCAAAAATATAGTACTTATTTTCAGGCAATTCTGCTGGGGTAAAATAAGCCATATTTTCAACCACACCTAGCACAGGAACCTGTATATGCTCTTGCTGAAACATAGCCACGCCCTTTCTCGCATCGGCCAAGGCAACATTTTGGGGCGTACTTACAACTACAGCGCCTGTTATCGGCAAGGATTGTAAAATACTTAAGTGGATGTCACCCGTTCCCGGAGGCAGGTCGATTAACAAAAAATCTAATGTGCCCCAAGCGGCGTCAAATATCATTTGATTTAAGGCCTTCGCGGCCATAGGCCCGCGCCAAATAACCGCCTGGTTGGGCTGAGTAAAAAATCCGATAGACAATATTTTAACCCCATATTGGGTAATGGGTTCCATTTTACTTTTTCCCTCAACTATGACAGACAATGGCCTTGCTCCGGCAAGATCAAACATAATAGGAATTGAAGGGCCGTAGATATCCGCGTCGAGCACCCCTACTTTGAACCCCATTTCTGACAATGTTATGGCTAGATTTGCGGTCAAGGTAGATTTGCCAACCCCCCCCTTTCCAGAAGCAACAGCAATAATATTCTGAATTCCTTTAATAGGTTTTCCTTTGATTAGTTGTGGCCCTTGTGTGGGCGCTGGAGGGACTTTAATATTGATCGTTGGAGAAATGTCCGTGCCAAAGGCGTCCTGAAGTGCCTGAGTGATGTCAGAAATTACACGCTTTTTGATATGCAAAGCAGGGGTTCTCAAGGTCAAATCAATGATCACCTCGTGGCCAAAAATATTTATATTGGTGATGGCCCCACTTTGACTAATGCTTTGTCCTTCACCCGGTAAAGTGAGCCGATCTAAAATGTCAAATATATCCTTCTTTTGCATAGTCAATGCCGTATTTAGAATTGTTCTAAAGGGCAAATATACCGAGAAAATTGGTCTTTACATAGCGCTTTCATGCCATGTTTTGAATCAAATAGAGATTACGTAGAGACCTTAAAGTAGTGGATCTGGCAGCCAAAGTAGCCCTTCAAAATTTACCACACAATCTTGTTCAACCATCACGCCTTCTTGAGCGAGTAAGCGTTGCATGGTATCTCTCCCTGCAAAATGATGTTTGCCTGTGAGCATTCCGTTGCGATTAACCACCCTATGCGCTGGCACATCGGGTAAATTATGTGAAGCATTCATGGCGTACCCGACAGTTCTGGCGGATTGAGGTGCCCCTATGGCTTTCGCAATTGCTCCATAGGTGCTCACACGACCATGCGGTATCTCTCGAACAACTTTATAAACACGGTCAAAAAAATCACTTTTATCAAGTTTTACCATCGTTGCCAAAGACGTATTACCGTAATTATTGAAATCAGGGCTGTTATGGTCCCTAAAAGATAGTTCAAATTGAATCCAAAATTCCCTATTGGAAGTTTGCGCCGAAAAAAGTGAATATAGAGCAATAACATACTAAAGGTCCCCATGGCTGAGCCCAATATAGCCCAGCCGATAACCAGAGGGTCAAAAAAGAACCAACCCAAAGCACTTAGGCTGATACTCACGTAAACCCAATAGGGTATTGGCAAGAGATTTAGGGCAGACAATAATAAACCGTATAAAAATCGATTTGTTTTGGATCGTTTAACCCCTTTTGGAATTTCGCGTCTTGTGTCCTTAGCCAGAACAAAGAAATAAAAGGTCAACGCCAAGAATATTCCCAGAGCCACTTTCTGAAGGACATCAACAACTTCAGGATGTCGTTCTATGTAACGCGCAAAAGCCAAACCCAAGCCCGTTTGAAGACAGACCACAATCAAAACGCCCAAGCTAAAGACCATCGCAGGTTTACGCCCTTGCTTCACACCAATTTTCGCTGCGGTCATATTCAGCAATCCAGGGGGAATGAGTCCTATTAAAGACGCGAGGTAACCCACAATGAAATTGACTAAGGCCGTCATTTGCGTTTAGTTGTTTGGACTTTACCCATTAAAATTAAGCATTAGAGGCCGTGTAACGAAAAACTTACATAGGTAATTTTCTTGCCTTGGGCCAAATACTGTGACTCATAAAAGGTTTGCACTTGAGTTACCACTTCAGGAGTCCCAGTGGTGCCGTAAACATCATGCTGTGCAAAGTGAATATCCTGACCTAGTCCATGCAGTAAACCAAGGGTGTAGCCATGCATGAATTCACTATCAGTTTTAAGGTGAACTATGCCATCAGGACGCAGAACCTGTTGATATTTTTGGAGAAACTCAAGATTAGTCAATCGATGTTTCGTGCGTTTATATTTAATCTGTGGATCAGGAAAAGTGATCCAAATTTCATCGATTTCGCCTTGGCCAAAACACTGGGCTAACAGTTCAATCTGAATCCGCAAAAATCCCACATTATGCAGCTGTTCGGCCAGGGCTGTCTTGGCCCCTTTCCAAAAACGAGCCCCTTTTATATCAACGCCAATATAATTTTTATCAGGATCGCGCTTTGCTAAGTCCAGAGTATATTCTCCTTTACCGCAACCTAGCTCCAAAACGATGGGCTTTTCATTTTTAAAAAAAGAACAGCCCCAATTTCCTTTTAATGCAAATTCATCCGCCAAAAGCGTATCGCGCTTTGGCTGAATCACATTTGAAAAGGTTTCATTTTCTTTAAATCTCTTGAGTTTTTTTTTACTGCCCACAACGGTTCTTTAATTATTTGGTAAAATTACAATAATATACACGTCTAGGATTATAGGTTACATTTGTTT
>CALJFV010000036.1 GCA_938074515.1 uncultured Flavobacteriaceae bacterium | reverse complement strand
TGCGCACTGACTGGTGCCGTTTTAAAAGTTTTGCCCATAGATGAACATGGACAGCTCCAACTAAAGGCGCTAGAGGATTTACTTGGACCAAGGACCAAATTAGTGGTCGTAAATCATGTTTCAAATGCCTTAGGAACAATTAATCCCATTGAAACGATTATCGAAATGGCTCATGGTCATGGCGCCCAAGTTCTAGTGGATGGCGCCCAGGCCAGCAGCCATATTACGGTTGATGTACAGGCCTTAGATGTGGATTATTATATCACCTCAGCACACAAAATGTGTGGTCCTACAGGGGTCGGGATGCTCTATGGCAAAAAAGAACTCCTTGAGGTGCTTCCCCCGTATCAAGGGGGGGGCGAAATGATCAAAGAAGTCTACTTTGAAGGAACAACCTATGCGGGATTACCTCACAAATTTGAGGCTGGAACACCGAATATTGCCGGTGGCATTGGGTTTGGGGCGGCTATTGAATACCTCAGCACAATTGGCCTGAATGATATTGCCGCGTACGAACACGAGCTTTTGATGCACGCCACAGAGCAGCTAAAGCAAATCGAAGGCCTTCGGATTTACGGTGATGTCGCACAAAAAACCGCTGTAGTCTCATTCAATATTGCTCAATTGCATCCATACGACATAGGTACCTTACTCGATCAAATGGGTATTGCCGTGCGTACGGGACAGCATTGTGCTCAACCGGTTATGGATTTTTATGGGATTCCCGGGACAGTCCGCGCTTCATTTGCATTTTACAATACAAAAGACGAAATTGATTTAATGGTCAAAGGGGTACAAAGGGCCGTGAATATGCTTCAATAATTTTAAAATATGCGTCTACTTAACGTTACATATCGACTTGAAGACACAAAAAAGATATTGTTAGGGTGCTTTATTCTTTTGGGCTTAATGGGAAGCTGCGGTGGCTCAAAAACGCTTCAAGAATTGCAAATTGCCAAACCATCAGGTCTTTATCAAGTGATTGAAATCGAAGAAATGTCCCTTTCAGAGACGCAACCGACCCTGAATTTTGATTTAAATCAGAGTCGTATCAGCGGAAACACGGGCTGCAATCAATTTGGCGGCACATTGGTTATGAGTCAAGAAAACTTCTCTATAGAGGCCATGATGACGACAAAAATGTACTGCAGTGATGAAGTAATGGCCGTAGAATATAAATTTTTGAGACATCTTGGGCGCTCATTGCAATGGACTCAAAATGGAGATACTTTATCTTTGTCCACAAATGAAACCCCAAAGGTCATGATCGCTATAAAAACTAAGGATCAATGAATACCCCAGCGCAACAAGAAATAATTGAAGAGTTTGCCTTGTTTGACGACTGGATGGACAAGTATGACCATCTTATTGGTTTAGGAAAAACCCTACCCCTGATTGAGCCAAAGTACAAAACCGATCAGTACATCATCAAGGGCTGTCAGAGCAAGGTTTGGCTTAGGGCAGAACAACAAGAGGGCCGGGTTAATTTTTGGGCCGACAGCGATGCCATTATCACTAAGGGTATTGTTAGCGTCCTTATTCGTGCATTTTCTGGGTTACCCGCCCACGAAATTGCGAACGCTCCGACTGATTTTATCAAAGAAATCGGTTTGAGTGATCACCTTTCTCCAACTCGGGCTAATGGATTGGTCTCGATGATCAAACAAATGAAGTTATACGCAGCGGCATTTGCCGCGCAAAACAACGCATAAATTATGAGCCAAGAAGTATTGAACACCGAAGAATTAGGCGAGAAAATTGTCAAGGTTCTCAAGACCATTTTTGATCCCGAGATTCCTGTAGATATTTATGAATTAGGGCTCATTTATGACGTTATGGTTAATGAAGATGCCGAAGTCAAGATTCTCATGACCCTAACCACCCCAAACTGTCCCGTTGCAGAAACACTTCCTCTTGAAGTCGAAGAAAAAATAAAAAGTATTGCACTGGTTAAAGACGCCGAGGTGGAAATAACCTTTGACCCACCTTGGAGTCAAGAACTGATGAGTGAAGAAGCCAAGTTAGCCTTGGGAATGTTATGAGCCAGCAGCCCATTGTCAATCGCGTCGCCAATAGTGCCCTGATCAATATAGACCTGGCGGAACACCCGCCAACCTATGAGGTTACTGAACTGGATTTGGCTCAATTTTTAGATCAAGGACTGGTCTTACGGGAAAAAGACTTTCGTGCCCAACTCAGTGGGTTAGATACTGAACCCTTCCAAAATGCTTATGTCCGTGTTTTTTGCAGCACTGAGGCCATTGTTCCCTCATGGGCCTATCAACTTGTGGCGACCACTCTTTCTCCCTATGCCGTTAAAGTATTGGTTTGCGATAAATCGTCATTTAACGTCATTCTTTGGACGGATCATATCGCAGGCATGGACTTAAGTCCCTACCAAAACGGTTTAGTCTTACTCAAAGGTTGCGCTGATGAAAAAATTCCACAAGCCGCCTATGCATTTTTGGCCCAGAGACTTACCCCTGGGGTAAAAAAATTAATGTTCGGCGAGGCCTGTTCCTTCGTACCTTTGCATAAAAACTAGCCGATATGATTTTTAGTTCTTCCACCAAAGCTCCCTTTGGTGAGCCTTTGTGTTTTTTCCGCATCAAAATAAGTCTTGTTTTACTCTTCATATGCGCAACAGAGTCTACTCTTTTGAGTCAAGAACCCCAAGAAAAGGCAGAAACCGTTTGGACCGAAAGTGCAGTAACCACCTTCCTTTTTAATCAAGCTGCATTCAATAAAGAGTGGCAAGCTGGGGGCGTCAGTAATGTTGCCGGTAACGTGAACCTCAACTACAATCTGAACTACAACAAAAACGGGGTAAACTGGGACACTAAAGTGACGGCAGAGTATGGAGCTGCCAAAATTGCATCCAAAGATAACTTACAAAAAACCAACGACCGTCTCGAAGTTATTTCTGTGATCGGTAAGAAAATAAAAAGCAGCAAGTGGTTTTATTCTGGGATGTTTAATTTTAAAACACAATTTGATTCTGGCTTTGAAGCCAGCGAGCGCACAGAAATCATCAATGGTGTCAGCGTAAAAATCAGCAGTGATGTGCGGAATTCAAAATTCTTCTCGCCAGCCTATTTTTTGGCAGGACCCGGTCTCTTGTGGAAAAAAAATGACAATCTCAAAGTAAACATTGCCCCATCCACGGCGAAATTAATTGTTGTAGCCAGTCAATTCACTAACCCGGATGACCCCAGAAATAGACTGGATAATGATGATGAATATTTCGGAGTAGACGTCGGAGAGACCACACGTACCGAGCTCGGTACAGCTCTAAATTGCTATGCCAAAATCGAACTGCTCCCTAATGTGGAGTTAGAAAACATACTAGGCCTGTACTCGAATTACCTCGAAAAGGCTCAAAATGTGGATATTGACTACACCGCTAATTTAACCATGCGCGTCAACAATTTACTGACTGCAAACATTACCCTGCAGGCCATATATGACGACAACGCTGTTCCGGGATTTCAAATTAGACAAGCTTTGGGCATCGGAATTACTTATAGGCTCAAGTAGCTTCTCTTTTAAAAAACCTCTTTTATTTTTTAGGACAAGTTTAGGGGAGAATTACTCGTTGAATTCTTCAGGGTAAAGAAAGTTATTGTATGGGAATCGGGTAATGTGAATCTCGCGTACCTTGTCATATACGACTTTTCGGAACTCAGACAGATTGTCTTTTTCCAAAGCAGAAATAAACAAGGCATCCCCATTAGTTCTTGCCATCCATGTTTTTTTCCACTCCTCAATACTGTTGTGTTGGTCTGTTTTTTCTTGGGTTAAATCCTCTGGATCCCATGGTTCCGGTGTATAGGCATCAATCTTGTTAAATACCATCAGGGTTGGTTTGTCCTTACTTTCGATTTCATCCAAAATCTGATTGACAGAATTTACATGGTCTTCAAAAGAAGGATGGGCAATATCGACAACATGTAAAAGTAAGTCAGCTTCACGAACTTCGTCCAAAGTGCTTTTAAAGGACTCGATAAGTTGTGTGGGTAATTTGCGAATAAATCCTACCGTGTCGCTTAACAAAAAGGGTAAATTTCCAATAACAACCTTACGCACCGTCGTGTCAAGGGTAGCGAATAATTTGTTTTCGGCAAAAACATCACTCTTGCTAATTACATTCATCAAAGTCGATTTGCCGACATTGGTGTAGCCCACTAAAGCCACGCGAACTAAAGCCCCTCGATTGCTCCTTTGAACACCCATCTGCCGATCAATCGATTTTATTTTTTTCTTCAAAAGCGCTATTCGGTCGCGAACTATTCGTCGATCTGTTTCAATCTCGGTTTCACCGGGGCCCCGCATACCTATACCCCCTCTTTGTCGTTCTAAGTGGGTCCACATCCCCGCCAATCTAGGCAACAAATATTCGTATTGAGCCAATTCTACTTGGGTTCTTGCATACGAAGTTGTGGCACGTTGGGCAAAAATGTCGAGAATGAGATTGGTCCGATCAATAATTTTGACCTGGAGAATCTTTTCAATATTCTTTTGCTGGGCTGGGCTCAGCTCATCATCAAAAATTGCCGTGGTCACTTCATTTTCGTCAATATATATCTTGACTTCCTCCATCTTACCCGTTCCAATAAAGGTTTTTGGATTAGGCACTTCAAGTTTTTGAGTAAACCTGCGAGCCACTTCACCGCCAGCCGTATAGGCTAAAAATGCCAATTCATCTAAATACTCAGCAGATTTTACCTCGTCTTGATCTTTGGTAATTAACCCGACCAAAATAACTTTTTCGTATTGTATTTCTTGTTTTTCCAGCATAACTAAAAGGCTGCCCAAATGTACGAAACAAAAGAGCAGTTCGAATCTTAAATATTTTAACAAAAAATTGCCTACTTTAGTCTCAATAACTACCAATCATATTCGCAATGAATACATCTTCATCTCTTCGTTGGAAGAAATCCCTAATGGCATTAGCCCTAATTTGGTCAGCGAGTTTATTCACACAGGCCCAAAATGTGGATTGCTCTGCAGGTCCAGTGAATACAACTTATTGCTATGGAAACAATGACAATACCCAATTTGCATTCCAAAGCAACACAGGTTTACCGCTAATCATATACTTTAATGCCGGTCAAGTTGAATCCAGTTTTGACGAAGTCATTATTTTAGATTCTGATGGCGTCACGGACTTAAACGCAGCAACTCCTTATGGAAATGGTGGTGATCTCACCGGACTTACTTATACCTCTTCAGGAGATAGTCTGACCGTTATCATTCAGTCCGACGGCAGTATCAGCTGCCAAAGTAGCGGTTTTACCCCCTGGGATTTTGATGTTTATTGTAGTACTTGTACGAATCCTACTGTATTGTTTGATACCGTGGGGGACTGTGAAACGAACAACCAATTCTTTGTTTCGGCAGATTTTACCGACATGGGCACCGGTCTGTCCTATTTAGTGACAGATAATCAAGGTGGGCCTGCACAGACCATTACAAGTCTTGGGACTTATCTATTTGGTCCTTATCCATCATTAACGAACGTTACTCTAACCGTGGCCAATGACAGTGATCCAAACTGTGTTCTTGAAAGTCCTTCGCTTACCTTCTTTTGTATCGCCGAGGGGACTTGTTCATTACTGGATGCTGGCGAGGATGTGTCGACCGAATGTTCAGGACCTTGTGTAGATTTAGAAGCGGAACTACTGGCCATCCCTGGGCAAGGGACAACTTCTTATCAAATTCAAGGACCCTTTTGCGACTTGCCACCACTTACGGGTGGGACCCCGACTAATCTTCTGATTGATGACCGTTGGAGCCAAGTCATTCCAATGGGCTTTGATTTCGAATACTTTGGTAATACCTATAATTCTTTGGTCATGGGGGCGAACGGTCAAATTAGTTTCGATCTTTCTTTGGCAGATCAATACAACGGCTGGTCTATGGACCCGACCGATCTAATTCCAAATACTCAGCCAAACTTTCCCCTGAACACTATTTATGGTGCCTTTCATGATTTGAACCCTGCAGTTAATCCAGATCCAGCGCGGATGAATTACTATGTCACAGGAGATGCCCCTTACCGTATTTTCGTGATGAACGTATTTGAAATGCCGCATTTTGGGAGTAGTTGTAGTACCTTTTTTACTACCCAGCAGATTTTGCTGTATGAATCTTTAAATGTAATCGATGTGAACCTCATCGATAAACCTGCTTGTCCTGATTGGAATGACGGGCTCGCAGCCGTGGGACTTATGGGTAATAATACCAATGAATTCAGTGTCCCACTTACCCGAAATACGGGCTTT
>CALJFV010000035.1 GCA_938074515.1 uncultured Flavobacteriaceae bacterium | reverse complement strand
GTTTGAGAAGGAATTCCTGCAGGCTCAATATGTTCTTGAGAATTGATTAAGATGGGCAAACTCAAATAGCTATTTAACGGATCAAGGCCAGAAGATTTTCCGTGGAAAAATGACTCCATTTGCGCAAAAGCTGATTTTAGAGTCAATAGTTTTTCACGGGTCAGGTTTTCTAAAACCGTTATTTTATCAATCGCATAACGATCGTAAATGGCCGCGACAAGGGCTCCACTACTGCCCACGCCATACCCCTGAGGAATACTGGAATCAAAATACATACCCCTGGATAAATCTTGAGTCATTTGAGCAAGATCGAAGCGCGTCAATGGGTAATCGCCTTGCTCAATTTGCTGTAAATAAGTACAAAACGCCATTAAATGCTCGTTGGACTTCTTTGTCTCTGGAGTTTGAACCTCTGGAATAATCAAGGCCCCTTTGTAAAAATTATAAGGTATCGAAAGACCCTTCGAATCTTTAATGATGCCGTACTCTCCAAAGAGTAATATTTTCGAGTAAAATAAAGGTCCTTTCATGGCAACGTTTGTGGTAAAATTAGACTTTTTTCACGCCCTGACCAACTTGATCCTCAATAAATTGACCGGCTTGACAATGTCCGCTCAATTCATTTTGAATCCAAGGCATTACCTGTGGGGTAAACTTAGCGGGATACAGCAGGTGAACATTTGCTCCCGCGTCTAGCGTAAAACAAACAGGAACATTATTGGCGCGTCTAAATATGCGAACCTTCTCAATAATTGCCAATGTATTTGGTTTCATCAGCAAATAAGAAGGATTTGAGGTCATCATCATCGCATGCAGCGACAAGGCCTCTGTCTCTACAATTCGACAAAATTCATGAGTGTCTCCGCAGGCCAGCACGGCCAGGAGCTTACCCAGATTGTCCTGGGCCTGATCAAAACGCTGATTGGCGAAGGGATGATCATGCATTAAATTATGTCCTAGGGTACTGCTTACCTCTTTCTCTCCTTGATCGACTAAAAGGATGGTGTCTTTGTAATCTATAAACACAGCATGAACCTCTTGATCCAGGATACAAGCGAATAAATCACTAGATGCAGGCAAAGCGGGGTGTGTTCCCCAATACATCAGCGGACCGAGTACTGAGCGGGATGCACTACCACTGCCTAATCGTGCCAAAAACGAAGTCTTTTGTGCCCGTAATTCAGGGGGTAAAGGATCCAAGGACCAAGAATTTTCCAATTCCATAAGGGCCCCAGCTAAAGCAGCAAATCCACTGGCTGAACTGGCTATGCCGCTGCCATGTGGAAATGTGTTTTCTGTATCGATACGCCACTGAAATGAGCGGATCCAAGGCAAATAGGCTTCAATTCGGTTAAAAAAAGTGGCAATTTTAGGCGCAAAATCCGGTTTTGACAAACCATCCACGAATACTTCAAAGTTTGAATCATCTAAGTCATTGACCATTTCTTGTCCTGCTTTTGATTGCTCAGAAAATGGCGTGAAACCCAGGGTGGTCTTTGTGAAACAATTACTTAGGGTGAAACTAATACTCGCATTCCTTGGAATTTGCCCCTGAGATTTTCCCCAATACTTTACTAGGGCGATATTGCTCGGTGCGGTTACCGTTATTGACCCACCTTTACTCGGAAGCTCAAGCTGAGGTAACGTCAAAAAAGATTCTGTGACCATGGGCGCTGTATTGATGTAGACCGCCGCAAAGATAACGAAAACCCTAAGGTCAACGAAACATCAGATGTTTTTTAGAAGAAGTACGCCAAAGGGCTTGATGTGCATAATCTACAAAATACACTTTGAGGTCCGCCTGATGGGCATAGTCGGTAAAAAAGACCAACTTATCCCCTTGATGGGCATAGTCGGTAAAAAACCAAAGACCTTCATTCCCCTTGACCTGATGCGCATAGTCCACACGATAAACTAATAAGTCAGATTGATGGGCATGATCAACAACAAATACCTTAAGGTCTGCTTGGTGGGCATAATCGGTACTAAAAACTTTTTGACTCCAACAATTTTGAGCAAAAAAACCAAAAAGAAGGCCAAGAAAAAGAAAAATTCGCATATTCATAAAAATAATAATTCATTTAAAATCAAGGCAATAAATATGCCATTTTCAGGCTAAAAAAAAGAAAGCTGATCCCCTTGGATTTTTAATCCTTCGCCGTTACATTTGCACTTTATTTTTATCCAGTCTAAATAAATTTAGAGATGTCGAGAAGTAAGACTAGATTAAGGCTTTATGCCCTTTTAAGTTTTGTAACCTCAATGGTCATGTCACAGGAGACCGGCTCCACAATTCCGACAGACTCCCTAGAAACAAGCCAACGACTCAATACCGTAATGCTTTCTTATAACTCTGTTTTAGAAGGTTTTATCGCGGAACAACGCACTGGCTCAGCCCAAAAACTAGATAAAGAAGAAATTAAGAAACTCGGCGCGCTAGATCCAAACCGACTTTTTCAGCGGGTCGCAGGAATTCAAGTCTATGAGGAAGACGGTTTTGGTCTAAGACCCAATATCAGTATGCGTGGGACTGCCCCCCAACGCAGTGCAAAAATAAACTTAATGGAAGATGGTATTCTCATTGCCCCAGCGCCCTATAGCGCGCCAGCTGCCTACTATTTTCCTTCCCTGGGGCGCATGGATGCCATTGAAGTCTACAAGGGAAGCAGCCAGATTGAATACGGTCCAAATACCTCAGGGGGGGCTATAAATTTCTTATCCGCACCTCTGCCCCAAGATTTTGAATTTCAGGCCCAAGGGACAACCGGAAGATTTGGCACCAATAATCAGCAAATTTCTTTTGGAAACAAACACCAAGACTTTTCCTATATCGCCCAGTGGTTGGGCTACCAAAGTGATGGATTCAAGCAAATCGATGGGGGTGGGAGTTCAGGATTTAACAAACAAGACGTATTGGGTAAATTTCAATGGATCCCCGAATCACTTGCTCATAAACATGCGCTGATTCTTAAAGTGGGCTTCGCACAAGAAGATGCTAATGAAACCTACCTAGGATTGAATCAAGCAGATTTTGATCAAAATCCCTGGAGACGATACGCGTCCTCTTCCAAAGACCAAATGAAGTCTTATCATCAGCAATACAGCTTGACACATCTTTGGTCTCCCAGCAAATTCATCAGTCTTAAAACTGTGGGTTACAATAATATTTTTCGCAGAAATTGGTATAAACTTGACAAAGTCAATATACAAGGAGAAACACTCGGTCTTGCCGAAATTCTCGATGATCCTGAAGAATTTCCTTTGGCTTACCAAAGCCTCACTGGTCCCGATAATTTAGCCCAAACTTCTTTGGCCGTTAAAGCCAATAACCGACGCTATTTTTCTCGCGGAATCCAAAGTCAACTAGACTGGCAATCTCAGTCAGACCCCACACGACGATTAAGTATTGGACTAAGATTACACCAAGATGCCGAAGACCGATTTCAATGGGTCGATACGTACGCGCTCGAGAATCAAAATATGAATTTGATAGAAAAAGGAATTCGTGGGAGTGATGCCAATCAAATCAAAAAAGCAACTGCGTTGTCGGGCTTTATATTACTCACGCAAAGAGTGGGAAAATTCACCTTCAAACCTGGTATTCGTCTCGAATCCATCGCGTTGAGGGCTGTGGATTTCGGTTCAGCAAACTTAAATCGATTAGCCCCCCCTGAGCAGAACACCTTGAATACAAGTTTTGTACTCATTCCGGGATTGGGGTTCTGTTATAAATGGGACAATCAAACGGGGGTGTTTGGGGGTCTGCACAAAGGATTTTCCCCTCCCGGATTTACGCCAGAACAAAAATCTGAAATTAGCTGGAACAGTGAATTAGGCGTGCGTCACCGTCAAAATCAATTCAGTGCAGAAGCCGTTGGTTTTTTCAATCATTTTGATCGCCTTTTGGGTAGTGACCTCGCCGCGGCTGGGGGCTACGGCAATAACGAACGTTTTAATGCAGGAAATGCTCGTGTTTGGGGTCTGGAAACCAATATTTCTCAGCTATTTACCTTGAACGAATCCAAAAAAATAAAGCTCCCGATTACTTTTGTGTATACGTGGACTAACAATAGTTTTCTTTCGGAGTTTGAAAGCGACAATGCACTCTTTGGCTCGGTACAAACTGGAGATGAGAT
>CALJFV010000034.1 GCA_938074515.1 uncultured Flavobacteriaceae bacterium | reverse complement strand
ATTCAGAGCGTACGATGCCATCGCCATGTTCCCCAGAGAGTGAACCGCGGTACTGTTTAACCAATGTGCTAACGGCCTGGGTTATGGCGCGAAAGTCTTTTTTATCTTGATCTTCTTTGAGATTTAAAATAGGCCGTAAATGCAGTTCACCAGCCCCAGCATGAGCATAATAAACCGCCTTTTGATCGAATGATTTCATAATCGCAGTAAAGGCCTGGATGAATTCTGGAAGATCTTCTAAGGATACGGCTGTATCTTCTATGCAGGCTACCGCCTTTTTGTCACCAACCATGGCGCCTAAAAGCCCCAGTCCTGCAATGCGCAACTTAATCGCTCTATCGATATCTTCACCGTGCAACACTTGAACAGCATAAGCACGATTTTGGTTTTTAAGATCGAGGCAAAATTCATCTACTTGTCGCGATAAGCCCTTCAGGGTTACATCACGCAATTCGCAAAATAAAACGGCCTTTGGGGTGTCTTTGACAAAAAATCGATAAGCGGCATACAGACTGTTTTGAGCGGTGCAATCCAAAACGACATCATCGATCAGCTCACAAGTATAAAGATCATGTTTCATGGCAGTTACCACATCTAACATACATTCTTCCATACTCGAGTATTGTAAAACCACCAAAGCATTGTGTTCTGGGGGCAACTCATCTAGGTGCAGGGTGATGGCAGTAGAGATCATTAGCGTGCCTTCACTACCACAAATAAGCGGAAGTAAGTCTAAGTCGGCTGGCTGCGTCTCATGATTCTCCCATTGGGCAGCGAGTAAATCCAAAGCATAGCCAGTATTGCGGCGATGAATACTGGGTTTGGGATACTGTTGTATAATGTTCTGTCGGGTTGTTACCTCGCTCAATAAATCAATTACTGAAGTCTTTAAGTGTTGACCTTTTTTCTGAACCTCAATTTGACGATTTGAATGAAATCCAGGACGGCAAAAAGTAACAAATTCACCAGTGCCTAAATAACCGGACAGGGCCAGTACTTTATCACGTGTAACCCCATACTTAATCGAGGTGGTGCCGCTACTGTTGTTGCCTACCATACCGCCCAAGGTACTTCGGCTAGAGGTTGAAGTGTTAGGGCCAAAAAACAATCCGTGGGGCTTTAAATACCGATTAAGGTCGTCCCGAACAACTCCAGGCTGCACAGTAATCGTTTTTTGCTGGGCATCAAAATGAATAATTTGATTTAAATAACGAGAAACATCAAGCACGACCCCATCACTCACGCATTGTCCCGCAAGCGAAGTCCCTGCTGCGCGCGGCGTTATCGAAATCTGCCGCTGTGCACACCAAGCCAGCACCGTAGTCACATCTTCATCAGTTTTTGGATAAACCACGGCCTTAGGGCGGTTGCGATATACAGAAGCATCTGTAGCATACATCATCAGATGCAGATCGTCCCAATGACAATTACCTGCTAACTTTTGATCTAAATCACTAAAATCAAATGGTTTCTGAGTATTGATCTCCATGGCTTAAAGTTAACATTTTCAACAGGAGAGATTAAGGGATAATTTGGTTATTTTTATGATCTATGAAACCAGCAGTTTACCTCGTATTTTTCTTTCTATTGCCAACGGCTATTTGGGCACAATATATTCCGAATAATGCCTTGGGTTTGCGCTTTGGCGATAATGGTGGTGTGGGCCCTGAATTGAGCTATCAACAGGCGATCACGGAAGGCACCCGTTATCAGATTGACCTGGGGTGGCGCAGTAATCGACGTGAGCAAGCCAATCAGCAGTTATTTAAACTAAGTGCCGGTTATCAGTGGGTTAATTTGCTCGATGGCGACTTCCAATACTACTACGGCGCTGGAACTGGGTTCCTGTATCAAAACGTCGGCAATAGCGCTACTGGAGCGGAGGCTTTTAGCAGCACCAATCTTTTGTTTTCAGGGATCATTGGGGTGGAATATACTGGAGTTAGAGTGTTCTTTGATACGCCACTAATTTTAGGCCTCGATATTCGGCCTGAGTATGGTCTTGGGGGCTATTATAACGCCCTGGTTTTTGATATTGCACTGGCGCTGCGTTTTGGATTTTAACTCCTATAAACGCGCCAAAAATTTTGACCTCAGTTTCCTTTTGAGAAGCCACATATAAAAACCAACCCGTTAAAGGAATAGACTAGACCGCTAATTCTGTTTCAGCGATAGTTTTCTTGTAAAGAGCCTCATACTGTGGCACAACTAAATCAATAGAGAAATTTTGTGCTTGGGCCCGAGCCTGATCTTTAAATCGATCTAAAGTAGCGTCGTCCATTAAAATAGATAAGGCGTTCTCGGCCATAGATTCGACATCCCCTACGTCGGACAAATAACCACTATAACCATGTACATTAACCTCTGAAAGCCCACCAACATTGGTTGAAATAACTGGGACGCGACAAGCCATGGCCTCTAAGGCCGCCAATCCGAAGCTCTCTATTTGTGAGGGCAGCAAAAACAAATCGGTTAAACACAGAATCTTATGTACCTCATCGCTATTGCCCATAAACTGTACTTTAGACTTGAGCCCTTTTTGCTCGATTAAGGCTTTAGCTGGGGCTTTGTCGGGCCCATCACCTACTATGACCAGTCGCGCAGGACATTGGGCCACCACACGGTCAAATATCTCAACCACATCCAACAGACGCTTTACTGGACGTAAATTACTCACATGAGTAATAATGCGTTCATGAGGCTCGGCCATTGCACCACGTTCGCAAGGTCCATCTTGTTGGTCCATTTTAGACAAATCAATGAAGTTCGGAATAACCTCAATAGGTCTTTTAATCGGAAAATGAGTTAAGGTGTCTTGCTTCAGACTTTCAGAAACTGAGGTTACCGCATCACTTTTGTTGATACTGAAAGTCACGGCGGGCTTGTAAAATGGATGATTGCCCACTAAGGTAATGTCCGTCCCGTGCAAGGTAGTTACCATCGGTATTTTTATTCCTTCTTCTAGAAGCATTTGCTGCGCCATAAAACCTGCATAAGCATGAGGAATCGCATAATGAACATGTAAAATTTCGATATTGTGATCTTTAACCACATTAACGAGCGTGCTCGAAAGCGCTAATTCGTATGGTTGATAACGAAATAATGGATAATCTGGGACCGCAACCTCGTGAAAATAAACATGATGAGAAAGTAAAGCAAGTTTAACTGGCTGTTTGTAAGTCACAAAATGCACCTGATGCCCCATGTCCGCGAGAGCGATGCCTAGTTCTGTAGCCAAGACACCACTACCTCCAAAGGTTGGATAACAAACAATCGCAATATTCATAGGCAGTCGTTAAATTTCTGAATTACTCCTCACAACCTAATGGACTATCGCCTGGTAAATTGCAGCCTGAATTTCGGTTCTAAGATTACTGCTGATTAAGGCTCTGTTCTCTGCTGAAGGATAAGTTCTGTTTGACAAAAATACATAAACCACTTCAGCTTCCGGGTCTGCCCAAGCAAAAGTTCCGGTAAACCCACTATGACCAAAACTCGTCATAGAGACGCAGCCGCATGTAGGCCCTTCTTCTTCAAGCTGTGGCTTATCAAAACCTACGCCCCGACGAACCTCCTCACCACAGAAGTAGCATGTATTAAAACGATCAATTGTCGCCTCAGAAATCCACCGCGTACCGCCGTAGCTACCCTTCCAAAGGTACATTTGCATCATTTTGGCAACATCTGTAGCATTGGCGAATAATCCGGCATGTCCCCCTACACCACCGAGCATAGCCGCTCCAGGGTCGTGAACCTCACCATGAATTTTTTGCTGTCGGAAATAATCGTCTTCTTCTGTTGGAACAATTTGGTCTAAGTCAACCCTGTTTTTGGGTAAATAATCCATGCTCCATGCCCCTATAGGTCCATAAAAGTGACGATAGGCTAGGCTGTCTAAGGAGCTTTTATTTTTTTGCTCTAGATAATTCTGCAAGAGATAAAACGGCAGGTCACTATACTTATATACCAGTTTGGGTAACAATTCGCTATCCCTGATTTGGATCAGAATACTGTCTTTGTAATCACGGCGCATATAAAGACCCTGAGCCACAGGAACATCAAAACTATAGGTCACAATTGAATCCTTTTTAAGGCCCAAAGTATCTGTCATTAGTGTATCGGTAATTACTGTCGGTATCGACCTGTAATATTGAGTCCGTGGTAGCGCCGTTAATGAATCTATCGTTGCCTTGTAATAAGGTATCCAAGCTTGAAAACCCGCGTAATGGGATAACATTCGAAGCAAACTTATACTGTCCTTATTGCTCTGGGCGAAGTCAGGCAGCATAGTCGCTACAGTCGTTTCCATATTGAGTTCACCTTGATCGAAGGATTCCATCACCAAAGGTAACGTTGCCAATATTTTAGTCAAAGATGCGAGGTCATATCGATCCGTAAGACGTACTTTTTGCAGGCTGTCATAAGTGTGATAGCCCACCGCACGATTATATATAATTTGACCTTTTCGCGCAATAAGGACTTGAGCTCCTGGAAACATACCTTGCCTGAGCCCTAAATCGATCAAGCTATCGACTTTCTTTAGTTTTTCAGAAGAAACCCCTACCCCCTCCGGGATCCCGTATTTTAACATAGGTCTCACCGGGGTCACAAGCCCCGCTCCCTGGGTCCAATAACGCAAGTCAACAGGCAATTGCCCTTGAGCACTGATCGCGCCAAAAATGAGTTCAGCGGCGGCTTTTTGTCCGAAAAAACTATTTTGATAGGCCAAAATCACCCCCTCTAAATTATCGATAGAGTCAATTTCATTTAAGGCATATGGCTTGGCAAAAATGGTCAAAGCAACCTTGTAGGCCCGGGCAATCTCATGAATCCAAACTTTGGTCTGATTGGATAGTTTGTGAGATTTCCAAGGGTTTTCATTCGACATATGGACCCCGATAATAACTCGATCAAAACCTTGGAGCTGTACCAAACACTCATCGAGTGTTTTGGCCTGTATGCGTTCGATATTTTTGTATTGCAGAAGCTGATCATAAAAAACATCGCCTGATTCTTCGCCAAGACTTATGTAAGCCACTTTTTGATTTTGATTTAAACTCATGGGCAGTATTTGCTCCTTATTTTCGAGCAAGGTTACAGCGGATTCCATAAGGGACAAGTGCAAAGCGTCATCCTTGGGTCTGTTGAGGTCTTCAAAAAGGTGTTCTGTCTTTATGGCACTGAATTCATTTGCTCTGAGTAAGTATTTTGCCTTGAGAATCTTTTTTACCGAATGGCTTAGACGCTGCTCTGAAAGTTTTTTATTGTTATACGCCCAATTTAGCCGGGCAAAGGTTGCCGGAATATCTTCGGGGATTAATAAAACATCATTTCCTGCATCAAGGGCAGCCAAAGCAATATCTCCAGGGTTTTTAAAATCCGCGACCCCTTTCATATTCAGGGCATCTGTAAATATTAGTCCATTAAACCCCATTTCACCTTGCAGCAAATCGGTGACCACGACTTTAGATAAGGAGGTGGGCCATCCTCTTTTACCCGTAATTTTAGGGACATTGAGATGGGCTACCATCACACTCCCTAAACCTGAGCGGAATAAAGGTGTATATGGAAATAGTTCCACAGATTTAATGCGCGTGCGACTAAACCCCACCGTGGGTAAGGTTAGATGAGAATCCTTATCCGTATCTCCATGGCCCGGAAAATGTTTGGCGTTGGCCATAACTCCTGAAGACATCATTCCCTTCATAAAGGCTTGAGCGGATTCAGTCACCTGCTCAGGGTCCGAACCAAAGGCTCTGTTGCCAATAATAGGATTGGCTGGATTTGTATTGAGGTAAACTACAGGAGCAAAATTTATATGCACGCCCATACGCTTTAGATGATCCCCTATATGCTGCCCTGTTTTATGGATCAGTGCTCTGTTTTTAATTGCGCCCAAAGTCATGTTCCAGGGAAAGGCATAGGTAGAATCTAAACGCATAGCCAGTCCCCATTCGGCATCCATAGCCACTAATAGGGGGACTTGACTCACCTCTTGAAAACGATTTAGCCACTTTGCTTGACGAACAGGTCCCCCTTTAGAAAATATAACTCCTCCTATATGATACTTTTTAATCAGGGCCGCTAACTTCTCTCTCTTTTCATGACCTTCTTGAGAATAGGCGTCAATCATAAAAAGTTGACCTAACTTTTGGTCTAAGTTCATACTGGTGTAAACACTATCCACCCATCGCTCTTGTCTCTCAGCTTGGTCTTTATCCAGCAAAGGATCTAGTGCTGAACCCGCACGTGTTTTTTCTTGGGCATTAGTCCAAGAAAAAAAGAAACTGAATAAAAATACCAGAATTACACGGCTCATAAGGAATACAGGGCTTGGCAAAAAATAGACTTTAAGGTAAAAAGCGATTGTGCCAACTTTCATGGGCGGGCACCTCCCAATAATTAAGGTATTCTTCTTTTGTGTTGACCAAATTATTAAATACCACCGTATTTCGCGAAACCGACTTGTTTTTAGCCATTTTTTTGAATTCGATCAATGATTTGTGCGCAATAAAATCTCCAGAATAAAAAGTGACATTCATTTTATCCAGAAGATCAATGCCCAACTCTTCTTGAAGTGACTGAATAAAGCGTACGGAAGCATCAATACTGCAACCCGAGGCAGCGGCTTGATCTTGATTCAAGCCGATCACTAAAAAACGATCGTACGGCAAGTCAAAACCAGCCATCAGATCTGCACCATGGGCCGTCCATTGAGTTAAAAATTCTGTCGTCCGCTCCTTCACTAAAAAAATTTCTTGTTCGGAGAGCTTTCGATTAGAGGGATAAATCCAAATCCTGGAATGATCCGGTAAACTGTCGAAAGAAATCAACATGGCTTATGTTATTATTTATATTACAAATCAGCCGCTTTGGCGATAAGTTCCGCAACATCCATTACAGCGACTTTAGATTCGGCACCTTTTGCGGTAACGCCGTCGGTCATCATGGTGTTACAAAAAGGACATCCTGTGGCCACGAAAGAAGCACCCGTTTCAATTGCCTCTTCTGAGCGCTCGATATTGATGTCTTTATTGCCTTTTTCTGGCTCCTTAAACATCTGGGCACCTCCTGCACCACAGCACAAACCACGTGTTTTACAACGCTTCATTTCAATGAGTTCAGATTCTAAAGCAGATAAAAGTGCTCTTGGCGCTTCATATTCACCATTAGCCCGTCCGAGGTAACAAGGGTCGTGATAAGTAATTTTCTTGCCTCGAAAACTTCCCCCAGAAACTTTCAAGCGACCACTGTCCATAAGGTTTTTTAGGAACTGGGTATGGTGCATCACTTGGTAACTGCCTCCCAAACCAGGATATTCATTTTTTAGTGTATTAAAACAGTGTGGGCAAGTCGTAACGATCTGCCCTACTCCATAACCATTGAGGACTTCAATGTTCATCATGGCTTGCATCTGAAACAAAAACTCATTTCCAGATCGTTTGGCAGGGTCCCCTGTGCAGCCCTCTTCTGCCCCCAGAACCGCAAATGAAACCCCACTGGCTTGCAACAATTTGGCAAAGGCTTTGGTTATTTTTTTCGCCCGGTCATCAAAACTACCCGCACAGCCCACCCAAAATAAAACCTCTGGGAGTTTTCCTTGTGCTTGGCATTCAGCCATAGTGGGTACGTTTAATGCCTTTTCCATAACGCTTCTATTAATCGTTAAACACTTGAATTGTTACTTCCTTTTCCACAAGATCGGTAAACTTTCCGTTGTATCGGGTGGCTTTTACTAAGTGATTGTCAATCCAATGATAGTTTCCTCCACGTGGTTTACCCATTAACAAACTGTGATATTTAAATCCGTGCTGTGAGAGCCAATCCTCGGTCACTTTTCTATGTTCTTCAGTTCGTGAGGTAAAAAAACAAATGATATGACCTTGTTCGTACCACCGATTAAGGGTTTTAAGTGCATCGGGATAAACCTCTGCCGTAGCCATACGTTCTGGCTCCTCATTAGGGATATCATCGCATATGGTCCCGTCTATATCGATCAAGTAATTCTTAATTCCTTCAGGTAAAACTGGACTTACGGTATGTCCTTGCTCTTCTTTTTTGTTTAATAAATGATCTGCGTTATTGCTCATTTTCCTTTGCTTATTCATTAATCCAATTGCCGCGGTCTTGCTGGTTAAAAGGCCAAGGCGCAGCGTTGTTTTCTATGTTACTCATGGTTACATTGAGTTCTGATGGTGCCGCAGATTGCTCCATAACCAAATATTGACGCATGGCCATGATAATCGATACGGGGTCAATACTTACTGGGCAGGCTTCAACACAGGCATTACAAGTCGTACATGCCCACAATTCATCGCGACTGATATAATCGTCTAGAAGTTGTTTGCTCTCTCCTTCTTTTGGCAATGCCATTAAACGATCCCTTGTATCCATCATTATTTTTCGCGGAGACAACAATTTACCCGTCTGGTTGGCAGGACATTCGCTTGTACACCGACCACATTCAGTACAGGTCATGGCATTGAGTAACTGCACTTGAGTCAAATCAGTCACGTCACTGGCCCCAAATTTTTCTGGAACCGTACCTTCTGGTTGCGCAGCATACGGATCCGCTGCTGGATCCATCATGAGCTTCACTTGTTCGGTAACCGAGTCTAAATTTTCAAATTGGCCAGCAGGAGTTACACGCCCGTAATAAACATTTGGGAAAGCCAAGAGAATGTGCAGATGTTTAGAAAAATATAAATAATTCAAAAAACCTAAGATTCCGACAATGTGGGTCCACCAACAAATGCGTTCAATTAGATGCAATTGCGCCTGAGGCCAATCTTGAATCATCGAATAAATGGAGCCCGATATCCAATTGCCTTGATTCAACTGTTGAAAACTTAAATCAGAGGCATTCATCATCAGAAATAGGCCCATTAGAACCATTTCGAAATACAAAATTAGATTGGCGTCCTTTTTTGGCCAACCGGACATCTCTGGTGACCAAAAGCGCTTTAATTTCAAAGCATTACGGCGCAGCCAAAAAATAACTACAGCAAAAAATACCAAAACCGCCAATACTTCAAAAAGACCAATGAGCACCCCATAGGCAGGTCCTATAAATTGAAATATACGGTGGGTGCCAAACAAACCGTCGATGACAATTTCTAGAACTTCAATATTAATAATTACAAAGCCTAAATAAACCAATACGTGCATCAATCCAGATACAGGGCGCTTGACCAATTTAGATTGGCCTAAAGCGATGTAAAGTACATTGCGCCAACGCTCCTTTTTATGCGCTACAGGACCTACTGGCCGCCCTTTTTTAATCAGTGCAACAAGACGACGCATGTTAAAGGTAAAATAACCCACGCCTGCCCCAAATATTAGGGCAAAGATGACATTAGAAAGACTTGGCCAAGCTCCCATCAATTATCCTTTTTGTTCGTTTGGTCTTCCTGGAGCTCATCTTTTCGACTAAAAAGGGAAAAATGAACATAGCGTTTTGGTTGACTTTTTATATCCTTCAGTAAATTTTGAGCATCCTCAGTGAGGGTTCTTAAATCTTGATACAAATTGTCATCCTTGATTAAAGCGCCAAGACTGCCTTCGCCCCGAGCCATTGAGCTGGTGATTTGGTTTAAAGCACTGATAGATCCCGAAAGATCTTTGAGTATTTGAGCTGTATTGACTGCTGCAATTGAGTCCGTGATGGTCTCCAAATTAGTTGAGGTCTTTAAAATACTTTTAAAGGCGGCATCAAGTTCATTTTGATTGCGATCCACAAGAACATTTAATCCTGTAGCTGTTTGACTGAGTTGATCCATGGCCACACTTAAGCTTTCCATACTTTGACGTAAGTGTTCTTTTGAACGCGCATCCAAAACTTGATCAATATCTGAGATTACTGAATCTACTTTTGTTAATGTGGAGAGAAGACTTTTTTCGATAGGCGAAAACTTTTCAATCAGACCATCAATCATTCCAGACTCAAGTTCTCCCCGCAGGGTATCGCCGGCCTTTGCCATTACAGAATCCCCTGCCGCGGGAAATATCGCTAAATTATTTCCTCCAATAATGCCCGAGGCGTAAATCTTAATCACACTACTTTTGGGGAACTCGAAATCACTTTCCAGTATAAAGGCGACTAGAACTCCGTCCCCCGCGATATTTGCTAAAGAAAGGTTTTTAACTTTTCCTATCCGCATTCCATTTACCGTCACTGGAGCACCCTCCTCAAGACCTACAACATTTTCATAAACGACATAAAACTCCCTGGAGACCTGAAAGAGTTTTGAGTTT
>CALJFV010000033.1 GCA_938074515.1 uncultured Flavobacteriaceae bacterium | reverse complement strand
CTATTGGCCGTTGTTCTGTCTTTTTCGGCAGCTGCTCAGTTCAATGTGGAAACTCATGAAGGAGATCCCATATTGGATGGCTCCATATGGACGTTTAATATCTACGGGCTCGGTATTGCCGAGTTGCCATTCTGGGTGAATAATGAATCCACCACAGAGGAAATTTACACCAAGATTGAATTTGTCAGCGCTGTTAATGGCGATGGTTCAGGGGTTCAGTTGTGTTTTGGCCTCTGTTATGCTGATTTAGTCTTTGGGGCTTCATATCCACCGGGCACTGAGGTTGTCACAATTCCACCAGGAGAAAATCAAGGGTTTCCTGGAGACCATATCGCAAATTTCGTGGATGGCGGAGGTAATCCAATTGAGTATGTTTTCCGTTTTTATCAAGTTGATGCGAATGGTGGCCAGATTGGGGATGATATCACCATGACCTATCGTTATGATCCAAACCTTGGTGTTGGAGATAATATGCCTGGGGTTTCAATTTTGCAGAATTTAGTGTCGACTCAATTAATAATGCGCACACAAGAGCGCCTTGAGTTGAGCCTGTTCGATCTGCAGGGTAAAAAGGTAGGTCAATATCGCGTTAATGAGGGGGATCAGACGATCGACATAAGTCATCTTTCAGCCTCTATGTATTTAGCCGTTGCGCAAAATGATGCCGGCCAGCAAAAATCCTTTAAAATTGTGAAGCGATAAGCAGGGCTTTTACTCAGCCAAACAAACGAGATATAAAATGCCCGCGGCGCAGCCGCGGGCATTTTTTTTGAATGGCCCTAAATCCTTTTGACAAGCGTTTATGAAAAACACCTGGGGAGATTAGAAAGTCGTATCACGATTAGAACGTCACATTTAAATTCATGCTAAGGCCATTGTTTTCTGGCACAAAGCGACATACTCCGCCGACACAGATGAGTCCACCACGCTGGCGACCGTAGTTCATTGCAAAACGCACTCGCCCTTGGGTGTAACTTCCACCGAAATTGTAATAGTGTACCTTGGTTTCTCCTCCGTAGTTGTAAGCATCGGCTCCATAAATAGACAATTTGGAATTGAAGTTATATTCCATTACTGCTCCGGCCCAATTTTTTCGATCTTGCTCCGTGGATAAATGTTGACCCACAAGGCGTACAGAGCGTCCATTACCGAGTTTATAGGTGCCTTCGGCTACAATGATCGAGGCCTTGATATCGCCTTGACTCCCCAGTGGTCCTCCTAAAACGACTCCTTTGTCCGCGATGACATTTTGATAGGTTAGAACCGTATTTAAATTTTTATTCCATCGATTTTTTACCTCAGCATTAAAATCTCTGAAATATCGATCGCCTGATCCAATAAATTCAACATCATAAGATTGGTCCTCATAAAAAGTAGCCTCAAGGCCTGCCCAATAGGAAAAATTTGCGGCAATTTTTGTCCCTAATTTCCCTAAGGCAGTTTCTCTAGGAAAGGAAACATAAACATCGGACTGGAAGCCTACCTCACCGGCGCGTTGATCCAAGGGATCAGTAATGAGTCTCGGTTGGGCGTTGTAGACATAAATATTGGTCAATAAATAATCTTGTTGTTTGGTCAGGGCAGGGGTGTATGAAATAAGCTGTTGATTGAATTGATTGCCTTCAGCAAGACGATCAGCGTAAAAATTAAAATTTTCTAGTCGTCTAAAGGTCGCGCTGGCGCCCAAGCCTTTTTGTGAAAAACCTAAATTCGCCTGCAATGCCGTTCCGTCATAAAGGCGATTAGAAACGAGTTGTCCTTCATTGGCGATGACATCAGGATCCTTTTTGATGGCCTCAATATTTCCGTATAAACCGCCAAAACGCCAATCCATGCGTCCGGAGAGGGCACCCACATTACTTGGAATCTGGTCATTAGTTCCGCGCTCTTGGTAACGACTGACATAGCTGGCCCCAAATCTTAAATCACCGCCTTCAAAACCTACTTGTTGTCCAAGGTCATAATTTAGATCATAGCCATTAATGACGCCCTCAGTGAGTTCAAAACCATTACGTTGTTGGCCTACCAAAGCGGTAAACGAAACATAGCTATTTACGGCAAATTTCACACGTGCCCCTTTTATGGCCGAATTGATCCCAAGTTGTCGATCTTCCCAGCTGCGAAGTATTAACCCACTACCAAACTGCTCATAAAAGTAACCGGCTGTGATGTCCAAATCCTGAAGTTTTGCATTTAAATAGTAGTAAGCAATGCCGTTGTTATTGTCAAAAGTCGGACTGTATCCCAGTAAGGCCGAAGGTAAATAGCTTTCATATTGAACCCCGGCGGTAAAGTCTCCAATATTATAATTGAGTTGTAAGTAGTTGTTAGCGCGAAAAGCATCTTCTGGGGCTAAAAAACCTGGATCAGTATCGGTGAGTTTTAACTCTGTGTCGTCAAGCAACCACTGGCTATTGGATTCGTAACCCCCATAAAGAGACCCTTGATTGTTTTGTCCCCAAAGTGGTGTCAGGGCCAAAAAACAAATGGCGTATTGTAATTTTTTCATCAAAATATTAATAAAGATTATTCAGCGTTAGCTAAAATTTGCTCGTAAAGCTCGAATTCAGCCCCAGGGGTATAACCCGAGTGGCGATAAATAATTTGTCCGTTTTTAACCAAGACAGTTAAAGGTACTGTGGCTGCACCGAGAGCTCTTTTGACATCATTATTGGTGTCTAACAAAATCTTGTAATCCCAACCTTTGCCATTAATCATAGGGCGAACACGTCTTACTGTGCGCGCATCATCTATGGAAACAGCGATTAAAGAGACATTGGTTTCTTCTTGCCAATCGGGGTAAATCTCACTGATCGCATCGAGTTCCTTAATACAAGGAACACACCAGGTGGCCCAAAGTGAAATTATCGTCAGGGGTGATTCTTTGGCCTCTTGCAGCAGTGATGTCTTTTGACCGTCGAGTGTTTCTAAAGCTATATCAGGAAGTGCATCCTGAGCCGTTAAGGTACCGCTGGCAAAAATGAGCAAACCGAGAAATAGATTTTTCATAATTATGGACGTCTTTTGATTAAGTTGGGTAACAATATTAATGAAATTTTTGCCGTGTTCATTGATTTTGTAACAAGTCTTTGCTCAATGAAAAAAAAATCTCGCAGTGTACATATAATTTTTGGCTATTTTAGCAGTAAATCAGTAATCTAAATTAAACGACCCATGGCTTCAAGTTTTCGCAATTTCCTCTTGTCTTCTTTAGGAGTAATTTTGTTTTCAGCATGTAGTGAAAAGGAGGATTTTTCAAGCTTCAACACCGATACTGTCGAGCCAATCAATATTGGATTAACCTACAGACCGGCCTCATTGCGTAATCAGGAAATTGCATTCCAGGTATTTGATGAGGAGTCTAACGAAATTGTAGATAACATTACCTTTTATATAGACGGTGCGCCTATAACGGGCAATACGTTTAGTTCAGACCAAGAGGGCGTTTTTTCTGTTTATGCCGAATACGAAGATCAAGGCACTTTGTCCACCACCGATACCGGTAGTTTTGAGGTAGTGATTCCTACAAAGAATGTCCTTGTCGAGGACTATACAGGCACCTGGTGCGGTTATTGTCCAGCGGTCTCTGCCGCAGTGGACGCAGTACAGGCCCTGACCGATCATATTTCAATTGTCGCCTTGCACAATGGGGACGACCTTTCTTTGGCCATCGAACCCGATATTCGCGATGGTTTGGGCATTCCATCAGGTTCTCCTCGCGCGCGTATCGATAGAACTATAGTGTGGGGCTTGGGTACACCTCCTGAATTTCCGACCTCCGATGTTTTGAGCCTTGCTGGCATTGATTCACCTGTGGCCATTGGCATTACCTCAAGTCTTAATGGACGATCGCTAAGTGTTAGTGTTTCTGTTGCTTCAGAGCAAGCTTTGGCCGATCACAAACTCGTAGTTTATCTTACCGAAGATGGATTACTGCGCGATCAAACCAATTATTACGACAACGATCAAAGCAGCCCTTACTTTGGACTGGGCAATCCTATGGTAGATTTTGAACAAAAGCACGTTCTGCGCGCTTCCTTAACCGATGCTATTGGCGATCCGATACCTGCCCTGAACGCCTTGACAGATTACAACAAACAAATCAGCTACACCATCCCCGAGGAGTTCGCCATAGACCAGTTACAATTGGTGGTTATGGTGGTTGACGAAAATAATCTTGCGGTCAACACCCAGCACGCGGCTTTAGAAGAGATTGTAATTTACGAGTAACTCAAAACAAAGACGTAAACTAGAGTAACAATTCCTACGATTATGGCTAATCCATAAAAGGATAGCGATAGTTTTTGGCTACGACCAGCTGCTCTTTAACTGTTCTTGGAGAAACCCAGCGATATAGGTTTAGTTTACTTCCAGCTTTGTCATTGGTGCCACTGGCTCTGGCTCCCCCAAAAGGCTGTTGGCCCACTACTGCTCCTGTGGGTTTGTCGTTAATATAAAAATTGCCGGCGCTATTTTCTAGAGCGATTACCGCCTCATCCAAAGCGTAGCGATCTTGGCTAAAAACGGCTCCCGTAAGGGCATAATCACTGGTTTGATCCACGAGTTGAAGCGTTTGACGCCAATCACTGTCTGGATAAACATAAACCGTGAGCACCGGACCAAAAAGTTCGGTTACCATGGTGGTGTAATGGGGATCAGTGGTTTTAATTACCGTGGGTTGGATAAAATAACCCTTGCTTTTGTCGTAATCGCCACCAAATATAATTTCAGCTGCTTGGTCCTTCTTCGCCTGATCGATATAATGAGCTAATTTATCAAAGGAACCTTCATGAATAACCGCTGTCATAAAGTTTTGCGGGTCTTCTGGCGAGCCTTGTTTGATGGTTTGTAACTCCCGTGTGAGGTTTTCAGAAACGGCAGGCCACAAACTCTCAGGAATATAGCATCTACTGGCTGCGCTACATTTTTGTCCTTGAAATTCAAATGCTCCACGGATAATGGCCGTAACCAGTGCGTCAACATCGGCTGAGGGATGTGCCACAATGAAGTCTTTTCCTCCTGTCTCGCCAACAATCCTAGGATAGGTTTTATATTTGTGAATATTGTGTCCAATCTTTTGCCAAAGATTTTTAAATACATCCGTCGAGCCGGTAAAATGGAGTCCGCTAAAATCGGGGTGCGCTAATAATTCTTCAGTAATCATTACAGGATCGCCCATAATCATATTAATGACTCCTGGAGGCACTCCTGCCTCCTTAAACACCTCAAGGACTACTTGTGCCGAAAATACTTGAGCGTCACTTGGTTTCCAAACAACCACATTACCCATGAGTGCTGCACTGGAAGGCAGATTGCCTGCAATAGCGGTAAAGTTAAACGGGGTAATCGCATAGACGAATCCTTCTAACGGGCGATATTCCAAACGGTTCCATGTTTCGGCGGTAGAATGAGGCTGCTCTTGATACATTTCGGTCATATAAGCCACATTAAATCGAAGAAAATCAATGAACTCACATGCGGCGTCGATCTCGGCTTGATGCACTGTCTTCGATTGAGCCAACATCGTGGCTGCATTAATTCGCGCGCGATAGGGTCCGGCAATGAGTTCTGCAGCGCGTAAAAATATGGCCGCTCTCTGTTCCCATGGGGTCTTTGACCATTTTTCTCGAGCAGACAATGCCGTCTCTATGGCCTGGTGCACTTCATTTTTAGACGCTTTGTGAAAAACCCCGAGCGAATGTTGGTGATCATGTGGCGGACTCATTGGTTGCGTGTTTCCAGTACGAACTTCTTTACCGTCTATGTACAAAGGAACCTCTACGGTCTGGTGGTACATCTGGGTGTATGCAGCTAGAACAGCCGCCCGTTCAGGAGAACCTGGGGCATAAGATTTTACGGGTTCGTTATG
>CALJFV010000032.1 GCA_938074515.1 uncultured Flavobacteriaceae bacterium | reverse complement strand
AATGATAATTTCCCCGTGGTTGATGACTGATACGCGATCAGCAATAGCTTCTGCTTCTTCAATATAATGTGTAGTTAAAATAATAGTCACTCCTTTATCTTGGAGTTGTTTCACAACCCGCCACATATCTCGACGTAAAGTAATATCAACACCCGCGGTGGGCTCATCTAAAAAAAGAATTTGAGGTTCATGGCTAAGCGCTTTAGCAATAAGTGCACGGCGCTTCATGCCTCCCGATAATTCTCTTAAACGATTATCTTTCTTATCCCAAAGACTTAAATCTTTTAAAATTTTTTCTATGACGGCTGGATTTTTCTTTTTTCCGTAAAGTCCGCGTGTAAAGGAGACATTCTGAAAAACTTTCTCAAAGGCCTCTAGCTGTAATTCTTGAGGAACCAACCCAATCATCGAGCGCGTTTTGCGAAAATCTTTAACCACATCATAGCCGTCCACTGTAATAGTTCCTGAGTTGGGGACCACGACTCCGCAGATGGCATTAATCAAGGTAGTCTTCCCTGCTCCGTTAGGACCCAGGAGAGCTAGAATTTCACCACGATTAATTTCTAAATTAATCCCTTTTAAAGCTTCAAAGCCTCCTGCGTAAGATTTGCGAACATTATCAATTTTAATTAAAGTTTGATTAGTCATATTTAAGTGAAGTACCCTATATTATAAGACATAAACAGCAATATGGTTTTAGGGTGTTTTAGCTTTTTTGCTTTTTTCAATTAAATAGGTACTTACAAGGACTGCTATCAAAGCTACAATAATTTTATAGGTGATTTTTTCTCCCAGAAATACATATCCAAAGATTAGTCCAAAAATAGGGATGATATAGGCTACCTGAGATTGAAAAACTAATCCGTTACTTTTTAAAATATAAAACCTCATCAACCAAGCAATAGCCGTGGCGACCACACCCAAATAAAAGAGAGAAATCGTTGAACTCCACGAAGGTCTTAATTCGGTAGGATTTTCAACGATAAAAAGCACCGGTAGAAGCATAATCACCGCCCAGACTAAAATACTAGACGTCAGTGTTTCATTTTTGACGTGTTTGAGCCTTAAAGATAGTAGTCCTCCTAAGGTATAACAAAAAGGGCCGAGAATAATAATCAGAGCAAAGAGGTAGTTTGATTGATTAATTAAAAGATCATCGGAGAATAAAAAAACAATCCCTAAAAAACCAATAATAATTCCGAGAAGTTTGAGAAAATTAATTTTCTCATCTTGAATAAATAACTGACCTAAAATTGTAGCAAAAATGGGAGCGGTTGACATTAAGATGGCGGCCATATTGCTTTGAACTTTGACAATACCAAAAGAGATAAAAAAGAAAGGAAGAATTAAATTCACTAAGCCAATGGAGGCATACATTTTCCAATGTTCTCCAAAGGCATCAATTTTAATTCCTTTCATCCAACAATACAAAACCATCACGAGCGCTGCGAAAAAAATACGCCCAAATGCAATTGCCATAGGGGTATACGTATCAGAGGCGATTTTGATATTAAAAAATGCGCTTCCCCAAATCGCCGCTAAGACGATCAGTAAAAAAAAATCTTTCAGAGAAGCTTTATGCATTAATCAAGAGTAAACTGAACTCGCTTGTTCATTTTACCCTTACTCTCATATTTTAAAAATTTAAATTCCCCAATCTCTTGGGTGTTGGCCACATGGGTTCCTCCGCATGGTTGAAGGTCTATCGTGCCGATTTTTACCAAACGAATTTGGCCATTTGTGCGCGGCGGTTGAACGGACAATGTGCGAACCAATTCTGGTTGGGCGTCTAGTTCCTCATTGGTAATCCATTGATAGGAAATGGGGTGGGCTTGTTGGATAAAGTCATTGATGATTTGGTTGAGGGTTTCAAATTCAAATGTCTTCTCCCCTAAATCAAAATCAATTCGGCTTTTCTCCAGGCCAATCGAGCCTCCGGTGACATAGTACGGAAGTGCGGCACACAGCAAGTGCATGGAGGTATGCATTCTCATTAAACGAAAACGGTGATCCCAATCAATCTTCCCCTTCACTTCTCCAGAAGTCTCTTCCACTGGACTTTCAAGAACGTGTGCTATTCCTTTTTCATGCTTAATTGTATTGATAACATTCACTTTTTGACCATTCACTTCTAAATGCCCCTTATCTCCGGGCTGCCCTCCACTTTGAGCATAAAAACAGCTATCCGCTGTGATAATTTTCTCTTCCTCTACCGCAACAATGGGAGCTTGAAACTCTTTGCTATAACTATCGTTTAAAAAAATCATTGTTTGCTCTCTTCAATCTTATATTCCACACAGGCCTCAATGCCGCCTTGCGTGTTACTCTCGAGTTTACACTCTTCATAGAAACCATAATACTCAAAACTTGAAGCAACATAGAGCGCGATGCCCATAATCGAAAATACAACTACAGCATAGATAATTTGTTTTACTTTCATTAGATTAATCGATCCTGAAATCCTATCAGGTGTTTATTGACGATGACATCTGATTTTTTTAAAGGTCGAAGGAGCTCAA
>CALJFV010000031.1 GCA_938074515.1 uncultured Flavobacteriaceae bacterium | reverse complement strand
AACATCACCAATGCTTCGCAAGGGACGCTCCTCTGATCAGACAAATTAGTTATCTTCGCTTTGCGTCCTAAATCAATGTGCATTGCATTAGAAACTTGAATTCATGATAAAAAATATGGTCTTAGTATTTCTTGGAGGCGGATTAGGCAGTGCGCTGCGCTATTGGCTCAGTAGCTGGCTAAGCCAATTTTTTCCGTGGTCGGCAGGAACGTTTAGTGCCAATATTCTAGGGAGTTTGTTCATTGGGCTTTTGATGGGATGGTTTATCAAATGGCCCCACTTTGAAGCAGATCTACGCCTGCTTTTGGCAATAGGATTCTGCGGAGGATTTACCACCTTCAGTGCATTTGCTTTAGAGCAGGCCAATATGATTAAAAACGGAGCAACACTCCACGCTTTAGTTTATATGGCCGGGAGCATCATTTTAGGGCTATGTGCCGTCTTTCTGGGTCTTTGGCTCAGTCGCCAATAAGGGGCTTCCTTTTTCCTTTTGCTTAATACTGCTTAAAGGCCTTTATTCCGGCTTCAATGCGCACGGGCAAGTCGTTTTCTTTGGGAGGAATAGGACAAGAATACCGCTCGTTATAGGCACAATAGGGATTGTAGGATTTGTTAAAATCCAATATTAAACGATCCCCTTCAGGTATGTGCAAATCGATATAACGTCCCCCTCCATAGGCCCCATCTCCTGAGGCCCAATCCGTGAAAGGGCAAAACAAATAGTCCGCGTATTGAGGATCCTCATACCCTTGAGCACTCCGATAAACGGGCAGCTGTAAGTCTCGATCTTCTAGGCTAAAATATAAGATACCATATTGAACGTATTCCGGAGTTCGCTCAGTGGTGGTGGGCATCAAAAAAGGCAAGGAATTTGGTGTTCGTTCCAAGCGAGCCGTTACTCGATAATCTAAGTTAATGGGATACCAATTTAGCCCTTTGAATTGACTCAGATCTTCAGGTTTTAGTATACTTTGCTCTGGATCGGCAAATTCACGATCCATCTCATCTTGATAGTTTTGAATCTCCTGAATAATACGGTCCTTGTTTTGGCCAGTAACCGCTTGTGGGAACAATAGAGAACTACAGAGTAATGCGGTGATGTAAATAAACTTCATAATTGCGGCACTATAGGGTGATGATCGACGACTTTAGACAAAATTATTTGTGTCTTGGTTTCTCCGAAAACAATGAGTTTATCAATGAAATGTTCCAAGTGTTTTTGGTTTGTCAAAACTACCTCCATGACAATATTTTCATTGCCCGTGATACGATAACAATTAATGACTTCAGGAAAACTCTTTACTTGTTCTAAAAATGGTTTGAGCTTTCCCATAAAAGCCCGCACGGTAATTATCGCTCGCAATTGATACCCACATTCAAAAGAAGAAACTTCTGTACGGTACCCTTTGATAATCCCGGAATCCTCCATTTTTTTTATTCGTTCATTCACGGCAGGTGAACTAATCCCGACAATTCGTCCTATTTCAGCATGAGAATAGCGCGCATTGGTTTGTAGACATTGGAGAATACGGCGATTTAATTGATCCATATTGTTTGGATAAAATATTAAAACTCATCGAAATTTAAATAAAAAAACTTAGATATTAATGTAAAATGTAGTTTTTAGTTTAGATTGTTAAGTGTTGATGGGCGACAATAAATTAAATTTGATTAATTCTGTTTGCCTCAGGATCTGCTATGAAAAAAAAACTATCGCACCGCTTACATTATCCGCCTTTATATTACAAGGCTCTTGATATATTGACCCTATCGCGTCATATGTCTTATCTCTACACTGAAGACCTCGTTGGTCCTGAAAAGCATGGCCCTGAGCACAAGGAAATCTACTTTACAGGAGACATTGTTCAGCAATCCTATAGTTTAGTCCCTGAAATTCTGCGTGCCGAAAATCAGTCCTTCGCTGAAGATAAAAGGCGTTATATCAAGCGGGTTAGGTTATTGACAAAAAAGCTTTTCTATACCTGTGATCGACTAGAAAATAGCCCTGTAGAAAGCAAAGAATTTTTACCTCTTTTTAGAAAAGAACTCAGACAATTCCGCAAACTTCAGCGCACCTGGGCCCTTATGCTATAAACTAAGATTACATATTTCTGCGGTATTGCCCCCCGACATCAAACAACACACGCGTAATTTGTCCCAAAGAGGCCACCTTAACCGCCTCCATGAGCACGGCAAATAAGTTCTCATTGTTTTTAGCCCCACTTTTTAAGGCCGCTAATACGTCTTGAATATGGGTCTGCTTGTGCGCGTGCATAGCGCGAACTGTGTCAATTTGAAGTTGTTTCTCTTGCTCTGTTGCTCGGATCACTTCAGATGGTATTATGGTGGGAGATCCCTTACTACTCAAAAAGGTATTGACCCCAATGATCGGAAATTCTCCCGTATGCTTCAGGGTCTCATAATGCAAACTTTCCTCCTGTATTTTACCGCGTTGATACATGGTCTCCATAGCCCCTAGGACTCCACCGCGCTCAGTAATTCGATCAAATTCCATCAAGACTGCTTGCTCAACCAAATCGGTTAACTCCTCAATGATAAATGCCCCTTGAATTGGGTTTTCATTTTTGGCGAGCCCAAGCTCTTTATTGATGATCAGTTGAATTGCCATAGCCCGGCGCACACTGTCTTCGGTCGGGGTGGTAATGGCCTCATCGTAAGCATTGGTATGCAGTGAATTACAATTGTCGTAAATAGCGTAAAGCGCTTGAAGGGTTGTCCGAATATCATTAAAGTCAATTTCTTGAGCATGCAGACTGCGTCCAGAAGTCTGAATATGATATTTAAGCATTTGTGACCGTGGACCAGCTCCGTACTTTTCACGCATCGCTTTAGCCCATATTTTACGCGCGACACGACCGATTACCGCATATTCCGGATCAATACCATTACTGAAGAAAAAAGATAGATTTGGTCCAAAATCATCAATACTCATTCCACGTGATAAATAGTACTCCACATACGTAAAACCATTGGACAAGGTAAAGGCCAGCTGGGTTATAGGATTGGCCCCAGCCTCCGCAATATGGTAACCTGAAATACTTACTGAATAAAAATTCCTGACCTTTTGCTCAATAAAATAAGCCTGAACATCCCCCATGAGTCGGAGCGCAAATTCTGTTGAGAAAATACAGGTATTTTGCGCCTGGTCCTCTTTCAAAATATCGGCTTGAACAGTGCCTCGAACCTGAGTAAGGGTCTGGGCCTTAATTTTATGATATACCGGGAGGGGTAAAACTTGATCACCGGTTGTGCCAAGAAGTAAAAGCCCTAAACCATTATGTCCTTTGGGGCGTTCGCCGTGGTATTTTGGACGTGTCGCCTCATCTGGATATTGGGCGGTAAGCACCTTTTCTACCTCAGCCTCTAGCTGGTGCTCTTTGATGTATTTTTCACAATTTTGATCAATAGCCGCATTGAGGAAAAACGCCAATACCATCGGGGCTGGGCCATTAATGGTCATGCTCACCGAAGTCATGGGATCGGATAAATCAAAACCGCTATACAATTTTTTGGCATCATCTAAACAGCATACGGACACGCCCGCATTCCCTATTTTACCATAAATATCAGGCCTTAGGTCCGGGTCATGCCCATAAAGAGTCACACTGTCAAAAGCGGTAGACAAACGAATGGCCGACATATTTTGACTCAAGTAATGAAACCTGCGGTTCGTGCGCTCAGGGCCCCCTTCACCGGCAAACATGCGCGTAGGATCTTCTGCGACCCGCTTGAACGGATACAAACCTGCTGTGTAGGGAAATGAGCCCGGCACATTTTCTTGCATCATCCATCCCAGCAAATCACCCCAGGCCGTATAGCGCGGCAAAGCCACTTTCGGGATTTGAGTCATGGAAAGCGAAGTGCTATGGGTCTGCATTTTTATAACCTTATCGCGCACCTGAAAGTCGTATTCTGGACCGCTATATTTGGCCTTTAACGCGTCCCAATCCACAATTTGTTGCCATAAATGTGGATCTAGATTCATTTTTACGGATTTAAATTGGGCTAAGAGTT
>CALJFV010000030.1 GCA_938074515.1 uncultured Flavobacteriaceae bacterium | reverse complement strand
TTTTTGGTGGTAAATTTTGGATCGACAATACGGGCATAAGACAATTCCGATTTTGGATCAGTTTCGTCCTCAGGAAAAATAATCATGCGCAACTTTCCATTGGCGTCATAAAGTTCAACTTCTCCAATTAAACTGTCTCCTTGTTTACGTCTTCCAGCCAATGAATCACCAGGGAATAAGTCAGGGAGTTCAAAAATCCTGCTTGAGTGCCTTAATGGCCCGACGGAAGTGTCATCAATCATCATTGAATTGTCCTCACAGGCCCAGAAAACAAGAGCTAAAATGGCGATAAAAAAAAGTCGTTTCATAAAGGGGGTAATATTTTGTCAAAAATAAACATGTTCATGACATGAGCGGTGTGATCCTGCAATAATTTCCAATTTTGTCCTCCAATTAACTTTATCTTTGCCTCATGGAAATGACCAAAGAAGAGATTGCTCATGCCGTAGAGGTTGGCGCTTACTTGCCCCTAATGGAGGCCTTTTATACACTTCAAGGAGAAGGCTATCACAAGGGAGCTGCGGCATATTTTATTCGTGTCGGTGGTTGTGATGTAGGGTGTCATTGGTGCGATGTGAAGGAGAGTTGGAACCCTGACATTCATCCACCGACATCCATTGAAGACATTATTGAGCAGGCGCAGCGATATGCCAAGACTATTGTGGTCACGGGAGGTGAGCCGCTAATGTGGTCAATGGATCCATTAACCCAAGGCTTGAAAGAGGCGGGATTGCAAACTCATATCGAGACTTCTGGAGCTTATCCTCTGTCAGGCAAATGGGATTGGATCTGTTTGTCGCCAAAAAAGAATAAACTTCCCTTAGATGAGGTTTATGATAAAGCTCACGAGCTTAAGGTAATTATACACAATAAACACGATTTCATTTTTGCCGAAGAACAGGCCCGTCGTGTAGGACAAGACTGCAAGCTTTATTTGCAACCAGAATGGAGTCAACGCGAAAAAATGATGCCCCTTATGGTGGATTACGTCATGCAGAATACCCATTGGATTCTTTCCTTACAGACGCATAAATATCTCAATATTCCGTAGGGATGTTTTTTAATTTTCGTTGGGCTGTACCTTTTGAAAATAGAAGATAATTCACAGTCAATTGCAACGCAATTTGGTCATGGTAATTGAATGTTTTTTCGTGGTATTTTTTTCACAAAATTTGTTGATAACTTCAAGGGTCAAATTCTGCGCTATCCATTGAAATCACTGGGTATTTGGTTATATTTGACAATACATTTTTCCGGTCGGAAAAAACAACCTAAAATTTATGAGTGAAGAAGTAAATAAGGCCAATTATGGTGCCGACAATATTCAGGCCCTCGAGGGTATGGAACACGTGCGCATGCGTCCTTCGATGTATATTGGAGATATTGGTGTTCGTGGATTACATCACTTGGTCTATGAAGTGGTGGATAACTCAATTGATGAGGCGCTAGCGGGACATTGTGATACCATTGATGTCGTGATCAACGAAGATAATTCGATTTCGGTTAAGGATAACGGCCGGGGTATACCTGTTGATTTACACAAAAAGGAGGGTGTTTCGGCTTTGGAAGTGGTTATGACCAAGATTGGTGCAGGAGGAAAATTTGATAAAGACTCCTATAAAGTCTCGGGCGGATTGCACGGTGTTGGGGTAAGTTGTGTTAACGCATTGTCCGTTTCACTTAAAGCGACGGTCTACAGAGAAGGTAAAATCTGGGAGCAAGAATATGAGCGAGGAAAAGCACTTTATCCTGTAAAAACTGTAGGAGAGACGACCGAGCGTGGAACGATGGTAACCTTTTTGCCAGACGATCAGATTTTTACCCAAACGCGCGAATACAATTACGATACTTTGGCCAGTCGCCTGAGAGAACTGGCTTATCTAAACAAGGGGATAACAATCTACCTAACGGACAAGCGCGTTACTGAAGAGGATGGAACGCATCCTATCGAGAAGTTTCACAGTGTTGAAGGTCTGAAAGAGTTTATAAAGTTTCTTGATGGGAATCGCGAACCATTGATCGCTGAGGTCATTTCCATGGAAGGCGAAAAAAATGATATTCCTGTAGAAGTCGCCATGGTTTACAATACCTCTTTTAATGAGAATTTGCATTCCTATGTAAATAACATTAATACGCACGAAGGTGGAACCCATTTATCAGGATTTAGACGTGGTTTAACCACAACGCTTAAAAAATATGCTGATGCTTCGGGGCTTTTGGATAAATTAAAATTTGAGATTTCCGGGGACGATTTTCGTGAAGGGCTTACAGCAATCGTTTCGGTTAAAGTTGCTGAACCGCAATTTGAAGGTCAGACTAAAACCAAACTAGGAAACCGAGATGTGACCGCTGCAGTGAGTCAAGCCGTTTCCGAAATGCTTGAAAATTATTTAGAAGAGCACCCAAACGATGCCAAAACTATAGTTCAAAAGGTCATTTTGGCAGCACAAGCGCGGCATGCCGCGCGTAAGGCTCGTGAAATGGTACAACGTAAAACTGTTATGGGGGGAGCTGGGCTTCCCGGAAAACTTTCCGATTGTTCTGAGCAAGACCCACAAAAATGCGAAGTGTTTTTGGTTGAGGGTGATTCTGCAGGCGGTACTGCTAAACAAGGCCGAGATCGTAATTTTCAGGCTATTTTACCGCTACGCGGAAAAATATTGAATGTTGAAAAGGCCATGCAGCACAAGGTCTTTGAAAATGAAGAAATCAAAAATATCTTCACAGCATTAGGGGTGACCATTGGAACAGAAGAAGATGCCAAAGCGCTTAACCTGGAAAAACTCCGCTATCACAAAATTGTGATTATGTGTGATGCCGATGTCGATGGAAGTCACATTGCTACGCTTATATTGACCTTTTTCTTCCGCTATATGCGTGCCCTTATTGAAGGGGGGCATGTTTATATTGCCACGCCACCTCTTTATCTTGTAAAAAAGGGATCCAAAAAGGCGTACGCCTGGAACGATAAGGAGCGTGATGCCTTGAGTGAGGAGTGGGGTGGTAGTGTCGGAATTCAACGTTACAAGGGTCTTGGAGAGATGAATGCTGAGCAGCTGTGGGATACCACGATGAACCCAGATTTCCGAACCTTGCGCCAAGTGACTATAGACAACGGAACAGAAGCTGATCGAATTTTCTCAATGCTCATGGGAGATGAAGTGCCGCCGCGTCGAGATTTTATTGAGCGAAACGCTGTCTATGCGAATATTGATGCTTAATAGAGATTATAAGCCCGCATCTTTTGCGGGCTTTTTTTTTATAATTTTAAACTGACCATTCATGAGTGATCCTTTTGACGGTCCCTATTGAAGCAGTCCAGCATCTAATTTTCATTA
>CALJFV010000029.1 GCA_938074515.1 uncultured Flavobacteriaceae bacterium | reverse complement strand
TGGGAAGGGCAGTACACGCGCTCTTCAGACCGACGTAGCCGAGGAGATCAACTCGCCAACTTCAAGCAAGGAGATGGAGATTATGGTGGAATCGCCGGTTGGAGTGATGATGGAGCGGATATTACAGCTGAGGTTGGCTCTTATGAGCCCAATGACTTTGGCCTTTATGACATGGCCGGTAATGTTGCTGAGTGGGTTGCTGACGTTTATCGTCCTATTGTGGATGACGAGTTCAACGACTTCAACTACTACCGTGGTAATGTGTATACAAAAAATGCTATTGATGCCGATGGGCAAGTTATGGTTGTGCGTATAGATTCTATATTATACGACACCTTAAGTAATGGTAAAATAGTCGCACGTGATCTTCCCGGAGAAATCTACAAGGTTCCCGTGGATGAAAACGAAACTTATCTGCGTACGAACTTCTCCGAAAGCGATAACCGTGACTTTAGAGATGGTGATAAAAAATCGACCAGAAATTACCAGTCTTTCGGGGGAGAAGATGACAACACGGTAGCCGATGGTAAGCGCATGTACAATTCACCACAACACAAAGTGGAAACAGACGAAGAAGGAAATCTGGTTCGTGAGTACGACAAATCATCTAAAAGAACATCCCTAGTAAACAACGAAGTACGCGTTTACAAAGGTGGTTCTTGGAGAGACCGCGACTACTGGCTCGATCCTGCCCAACGCCGCTATTTCCCTCAGGACATGGCCACAGACTACATAGGTTTCCGTTGTGCAATGTCCCGCTTGGGAAGCAAGTCGAAAAAAGGTAAACGTCCACGTAACAACTAATACGTGCTCAAAACATATCATTAAGACCCTTTAACCTCGTTGAAGGGTTTTTTTATATCTTTAATTACCATGACAGAATCGGCCACCCTAGACCACATTTACAGCTGCTATTTGAAGAGTACCGAGGTATCGACAGATACCCGTAAACTCACTAGTGGGTGCTTTTTTGTGGCCCTCAAAGGTGATAATTTTGACGGCAATACATTTGCTGTTCAGGCCTTCGAAGCTGGGGCCGCCTTTGTACTGATGGATGAACAGGCGGAATTTTCCAGTGCGCAACTCGATCCTTATCGCGACCGAACGCTGCTTGTCCAAGACAGCTTAACCGCCCTACAGAATCTGGCCACGCATCACCGGCGAGCATTAGATTTACCTATATTGGCGTTGACCGGCAGTAACGGCAAAACTACAACCAAAGAGCTGCTACACGCCACACTCTCTAAGAAATTCAATTGTTTGGCAACTCTTGGGAATTTAAACAACCATATTGGGGTCCCCTTAACGCTTTTGCGGATGGATCAAACTACCGAGCTTGGGATCGTAGAGATGGGCGCGAACCATCAGGGCGAGATTGCACTGCTGTGCCGAATCGCAGAACCGAATTACGGGTACATTACCAATTTTGGTAAGGCTCATCTGGAAGGCTTCGGCGGCGTAGAAGGGGTGATTAAAGGAAAATCAGAGTTGATTGATTATTTGAGAGACACCCAAGGTCTCATGTTTGTTCAATCTACCGATGAAAAGCAAATGCAGCGGACCGAAGATCTCACGCGCGTGGTATTAAATCCAAAACGGCAGTGGAAGGTTATAGCAGAAAGCGGCGCCAACAAGACGTATTCTGAAGGTAATACCGCTTTTGGCACTTTGGCGCTATCAGGCCTCGAAGGCGTAGTTCACACGCAACTCATTGGGCAATACAATACTCCGAATGTTATCGCTGCAGCAGAAATAGCCCAACATTATGATATTGCTTGGGAAGAGATTAAATCGGCCTTGGAACAGTACACCCCCAGGATGAATCGCTCCCAGGGTATAAAGCGAGGGATTTATGATTTAATTATGGATGCCTATAATGCCAACCCCTCTAGCATGCAACAGGCCCTAGGTCACTTTGCAAAAACTAACGCTAGTGGATTTAAAGCGGTTATTTTAGGGGATATGTTTGAGCTCGGTCAAGAGGCTGCAGTCGAGCACCAAATAATTGTCACACAAGCGGAGCAGTTGGGATTTGATCAAATTTACCTCGCCGGAGTAAACTTTAGTCAGACTGAGTTTGATTCCAGTCAAACCTTATGTTTTAGCGACTACGGGGCCTTAGAGAAATACTTGCTCAGCAACCCACCGAAACACGGCTCAATTCTGATCAAAGGCTCTCGAGGTATGGCCTTAGAAAGATTGCTAAACACTGTCTTTAAAGGGTAATTTTTCAGAACCTTCTGATTGTTAGGCCTGCGCATATGGAGGATTATTGGATAAGCGCCTAAATAAAAAATCCCAGTACAAAGGCACTGGGATTCTTATTGTTGTGGGTCATACTGGATTCGAACCAGTGACTTCTACCCTGTCAAGGTAACACTCTGAACCAACTGAGTTAATGACCCATAATTTCAGACACAAAATTAACCATTTTCCAACGCTTAAAAGCAAACATCAAGCCTGAAAAAAAAATCCTGATGAGTGATCAACAGGATTTTGTGTCTTGTGGGCGCTGAGGGATTCGAACCCCCGACCCCCTCGGTGTAAACGAGGTGCTCTGAACCAACTGAGCTAAGCGCCCGATGTGGTTGCCTTGACAACCAAAGCGGCTGCAAATATAAATTAGTTTTTATTATGGCCCAACAAAAATTCATAAAAAACTACAAAACCTCAGCCACCACAAAAGTGCTGCCCCCCACATAAATAACATCGTCTTTAGTGGCTTTTGATTTCGCGGCCTGCAAGGCCGCACTAACCGTATCAAATACTTGACCATTGAGCCCTTTTTTCCGACCTAATTCAAATAGACTACCTGCTGCCATGGCTCGAGGGTTATTTGCTGCACAAAAATAATACTGACCCGATTTTGGCAAGCAATCAAAAATCTCATCCAGCGCTTTGTCATTGACAAAACCCAGAACCAAATGCATTTGACTTGCCTTTAAATCCTTTAACTGGCCCATGGTTATTTTTATTCCATCAATATTGTGGGCGGTATCACAAATCACCTGAGGGTTTTGGCCAATGATCTGCCATCGACCCATGAGTCCCGTAATTTTTTGGACCTGAACTAAACCTGTTACAATTTGTTCCTCCCCGAATTGATATCCCAAAGATCTCAATACATCCAAAGCTGTCAAGACGGTCTTTTTGTTATACTGCTGATAAGCCCCGTTAAGGTCACTTTGA